>JAHBWY010000007.1 GCA_019636735.1 Phycisphaeraceae bacterium | reverse complement strand
CAGGACTGCGACTGGCTGATCAACTACGACATCCACTGGAACCCGGTGCGCATCATTCAGCGCTTCGGCCGCATCGACCGCCTCGGGTCACCCAACGAACGCATCCAACTGGTCAACTTCTGGCCCAACATGGAGCTGGAGGAGTACATCAACCTGGAACAGCGGGTGAGCGGCCGCATGGTGCTGCTCGACATCTCCGCCACCGGCGAGGAGAACCTGATCGAGCAGCAGTCGGGCAACCCGATGAACGACCTCGAGTACCGCCGCAAGCAGTTGCTCAAGCTACAGGATGCCGTCATCGACCTGGAGGACCTCTCCACCGGCGTCTCCATCGCGGACTTGACGCTCACGGACTTCCGCATCGACCTGGCCGAGTACCTGCGCGCGAACCCCGGCGTGCTCGAATCCCTGCCACTCGGCACGATGGCTGTCACCACCACCACCGAGGCCGAGATCCCGCCGGGCATCATCTTCTGCCTGCGGGCGGAAGGTGCGGCCGCCACGCGCGCCTTCGAACCGGGCTACCCGCTGAGCCCCCACTACCTCGTGCATGTCGGCGACGACGGCGCCGTGCTGCTGCCGTTCCCGCAGGCCAAGCAGATCCTCGACCGGCTGAAGCGCCTGTGCGTGGGCCGCGACCTGCCCGACGCTGCGGCCTGCGCCCGCTTCGACAAGGCCACCAGGCATTGCGAAGACATGCGCCACGCCCAGCGCCTGCTCGCCGCCGCCATCGGCTCGGTGGTGGGCAAGACCGAGGAACGGGCGGTCGCAAGCCTGTTTGCGCCGGGCGGCACGCACGCGCTGGCGGGCGAGTTCGCCGGGATGGACGACTTTGAAGTGATGGCCTTCCTGGTGATCCTGCCGGAGGCGATCGCGTGAACGCCGTCGTATGACCGCAGCCGATCTCATCGCCGCCCTCGAGATACCCCCCGGCGCACGGGTGGACCGCCGCGTGCCCAAGACACTGCTGGTGGAGCACGGTGCGCCGACGGCCGCGGACAAGCGGCGCATCAACGAGGGCATCGAAGAAGTGCAGTGGGTGGCGGCGCTCAAGCCCACCACCATCGGCATGCCAGCCTTGCGCGACGAGGTTCGCGAGTACCTGGAGATTGCCGTGCTGAGCGCGACTCTCCGTGCGGAGGCAAAGTCGGACCGGCTCGCCGAGCTGATCCACCGTGCGGTGCCCTATCCGGTGTTCCTGCTGGTGGCCGAGGGCGCTCGCCTCACGCTCTCGTTGGCCCACAAGCGTCGGTCGCAGGGGCAGGCGGGGGCCACGGTGCTGGACGGCGATCTGGTCGCGGCCACGCTCACGGACTCGGATTCAGGCGGGCGGCTATCTCCGTTCCAGGAGGCGCTCTCGCTGGCTCGTCAGCCGCGGGCCGACCTGCACCAGCTCTACCAAGGCTGGATCGATACGCTGATGGCTCTGCACGCCGCCCGGGTGACGGGCGTCTTTGCGGTGGCCACCTCGCCAGATCAGGCCGCAACGAGGCGCGAGGCGCTGCGCGAGTGCGCCCGGCTCGACGCCGAGATCGCTCGATTGCGAGCGGCCGCCGCGAAGGAGAAGCAGGTGCCCCGGCAGGTCGCACTGAACCTGGAACTGAAGCGCGCCGAGGCCGCCTGGACCGCCGCGATCGAAAGACTATAAAGAACGAGGACCCGATGAAGAAGCTGACCGCCACCGACCCCGAGACCAGGAGCCCCGACCTTGTCGCCGAGAATATCGAGCGGCTCAAGGCGCTGTTCCCCGAACTGGTCACCGAGGGGCCGGACGGCGCAGCCGTGAATGTAGATGTGCTGAAGGCGCTGGTGGGCGACAAGACCGTCACCGACGCCGACGAGAAGTACGGCCTCAACTGGCACGGCAAGCGCCGCGCCCGGCAGCTCGCGCTCACACCCTCGACTGGCACGCTGCGTCCATGCCCCGAAGACAGCGTGGATTGGGACACCACGCAGAACCTGATGATCGAGGGCGACAACCTGGAGGTGCTGAAGCTCCTGCAGAAGAGCTACGCCGGCAAGGTGAAGCTCATCTACATCGATCCACCGTACAACACCGGCAAGGACTTCGTGTATCCGGACAACTTCCATGACAACATCAGGAACTACCTGGAGCTGACCGGGCAGGTGGAGGGCGGGCGCAAGATCAGCAGTAACACCGAGGCCAGCGGACGCTTTCACACCGACTGGCTCAACATGATGTTGCCGCGCCTGAAGTGGACCCGAGCGATGCTTTGCAGGGACGGTGTCGTGTTCATCTCCATCGACGACCGCGAGCTCACCAACTTTCGGATGGTTGCCAACGAAGTCTTCGGTGAAGAGAACTTCGTCGCCACGGTCTGTGTCGTGAACAACATGAAGGGCCGAAACGACAAGAAGCACGTCGCAGCCTGCCACGAGTACGTGGTTATCTATGCCGGTCCGGAATTCATTTCGAACGGGCTTCCGTTGACGGATGAACAGAAGGCCGCCTTCAAGTACGCGGACGAGAAGGGCAACAAGTACGCGCTTCGAGATCTAAGAAAGCGCGGTGGGCCGGACAAGCGCGAGGACCGACCGAACATGTGCTTTCCCATCTATTGGGATGAGAGATCCGGGCGAGTAGCGCTTGAGCGGATGACGCCGAGTGACGCCGAGATTCTCCCAATTCGCGGAGATGGGACTAAAGGTCGTTGGCGGTGGGGCATTGACAAGGTGCGAAAGCACTTGGACTGGATGCATCCTAAGCGCTCTGGCAGAACTGGTCGGCTGGATGTGGAGCATCGCGTTTACCTGGACACATCTATCGCCATCGATGACGAACCTGAAGAAGACGAGGACGACGAGGGTGCTGTTGAGCGCACCTCAAAGCCCAAGTCGTTCTGGATTGGCGGCGAGTTCTCAACCGACACCGGAAAGCGCGCCCTCAAGGAATTGCTCCCTGGGGAGGTGTTTGACTTCCCAAAGTCGATCGACTTCCTGCGCACCTGTGTTCTTCTCGGAACAAGCGGCGATGACATCGTGATGGATCTCTTTGCGGGCTCCGGCGCGACTGCGCAGGCGGTCATGCAACAGAACTCACTGGACTCACAGGCTCGCCGTTATATATGCGTGCAGCTGCCGGAACCGTTGGACCCTTCGTACAACGCACAGAAAGCTGGAGCGGCGCTTTGCGACAAGCTCGGCAAGCCTCGCAATATCGCCGAGCTGACCAAGGAGCGCCTCCGCCGCGCGGCGAAGAAGATCAAGGACGAGAACCCCATGTTCGCGGGCGACCTCGGCTTCCGCGTCTTCAAGCTGGACTCCAGCAACATCCGCGCGTGGGAGCCGGACCGCGACAATCTCGACAAGACCCTGCACGACCACACGGAGCACCTGAAGGCCGACCGCACGGAGCAGGACATCCTCTACGAGCTGCTGCTCAAGCTCGGCCTCGACCTCTGCGTCCCGATCGAAACCAAGACCATCGCCGGTAAGGCCGTCCACAGCATCGGCGGCGGCGTGCTGCTGGCCTGCCTCGCCACGCAGATCCCCCGCGACGAGGTGGAGCCGCTGGCGCAGGGCATCGTGGCTTGGCACCAGGCGCTCGCCCCGGCGGGCGACACCACCTGCGTCTTCCGCGACAGCTCCTTCGCCGACGATGTGGCCAAGACCAACCTCGCCGCGATCCTGAACCAGCACGGCCTCACCACGGTGCGGAGCCTGTAGCCATGTCGACCCCGGAAGAGCCACCCGGCGAGATCGTCCTCTACCAGACCGACGACGGGCGCACCCGAATCGAGTGCCGCTTTGCTGGGGAGACGCTCTGGCTCAGCCAGGCGCTGATGGCAGACCTGTTCCAGACGACCCCACAGAACATCACGCTGCACCTCAAGGCTCTCTACGAGGAGGGCGAGATCGACGAGGCGGCAACCTGTAAGGAGTACTTACAAGTTCGACAGGAGGGCGCGCGCGAGGTCCGTCGTTCGGTGAAGCACTACAACCTGGACGCCATCCTGGCCGTGGGATACCGCGTCCGGTCCGAGCGAGGCATCCAGTTCCGCCGCTGGGCCACCGAGCGGCTGCGCGAGTACCTGGTGAAGGGTTTCGCGATGGACGACGAGCGGCTCCGGAACCCGCCCGTCGAGGGGTCGAGTGCCCCTGACTACTTCGACGAGCTGCTTGAACGCATCCGCGACATTCGCGCAAGCGAGCGGCGGATGTACCTGCGCGTCCGGGAGATCTTCGCCCTTGCCGGCGACTACGACTCCGGCAGCCGCGGGACCACGGAGTTCTTCCAGACGATCCAGAACAAGCTGCACTTCGCCGCCACCGGCAGGACTGCTCCTGAGCTGATCGCCAAGCGGGCCGACCACTCCCGCCCCAACATGGGGCTGACGAGCTGGAAGGGCGAGGTGGTCCGAAAGGCCGATGTGACGGTGGCGAAGAACTACCTGAGCTCGGACGAGATCGATGGCCTCAACCGGATCGTCGTGATGTGGCTGGACTTCGCCGAGGATCAGGCCAGGCGTCGCCGCCAGGTGTTCCTGGGCGACTGGGAGCGGAAGCTCGACGAGTTCCTTGCCTTCAACGAGCGGCGCGTCCTGACCGATAAGGGCGGCATCAGCAAGGCGGACGCCGATGCCCGCGACGAAGCCGAATACGACGCGTTCGCTGCCCGCCGTCGCGAGTTGGCCGAAGCTGAAGGAGAGCGTGCGAGGAAGGCTGCGCTTGAGTCTGCGGCGAAGCGCCTTCCCTCGCCTCAGACGAGCCGGCAGAAGAGGGGCCGGAAGAACGGATCAGCCGAGTGAAGCTGCACTTCGAACCCAACCTCGACTACCAGCTCCAGGCCATCGAGGCGGTCTGCGACCTCTTCCGCGGGCAGGAGATCTGCCGCACCGATTTCACCGTCACGCAGCACGCCGTCGGCGGCCAGCAGGCGCTGGCCTTCGCCGAGAGCGACCTCGGCGTGGGCAACCGCTTGACGCTGCTGGACGACGAGCTGCTGAAGAACCTCGGTGACATCCAGCTTCGCCATGGCCTGCCCCCGTCCGGCACGCTCGCCTCCGGTGACTTCACCGTCGAGATGGAGACCGGCACCGGCAAGACCTATGTCTACCTGCGCACCATCTTCGAGCTGAACAAGCGCTACGGCTTCACCAAGTTCGTCATCGTGGTGCCATCGGTGGCGATCAAGGAGGGTGTGTACAAGTCGCTGCAGATCACCGAGGAGCACTTCAAGGGGCTGTATGCGGGCGTGCCCTTCGACTACTTCCTGTACGACTCGGCCAAGCTCGGCCAGGTGCGCAACTTCGCCACCAGCGCCAGCATCCAGATCATGGTGGTCACGGTTGGCGCCATCAACAAGAAGGATGTCAACAACCTCTACAAGGACAGCGAGAAGACCGGCGGCGAAAAGCCCATCGACCTGATCAAGGCGACGCGGCCCATCGTCATCGTCGACGAGCCGCAGAGCGTGGACGGCGGCCTCCAGGGCCAAGGCAAGGCAGCGCTCGACGCGATGAACCCCCTCTGCACGCTGCGCTACTCAGCCACCCATGTGGACAAGCACCACATGGTCTACCGCCTCGACGCAGTGGACGCCTACGAAAGGCGGCTGGTGAAGCAGATCGAGGTGGCCTCGGCCACGGTCGAGGACGCGCACAACAAGCCCTTTGTGCGGCTGGTCTCGGTCAGCAACAACAAGGGCACGATCAGCGCGCGGGTCGAGCTCGACATGCAGTCCGCCAGCGGCGCGGTGCGTCGGCAGGAAGTCACCGTGCAGGACGGCGACAACCTGGAGCAGACCACCGGCCGCGCCCTCTACGCCGACTGCCGCATTGGCGAAATCCGCGTGGCCAAGGGCCATGAGTACATGGAGCTGCGCGTGCCCGGCGGCGAGCAGTGCCTGAAGCCCGGGCAGGCCTGGGGCGATGTGGACGCTCTGGCCGTGCAGCGCGAGATGATCCGTCGCACCATTCGCG
The DNA here is from genome assembly GCA_019636735.1 of Phycisphaeraceae bacterium. Lineage (NCBI taxonomy): Bacteria > Pseudomonadati > Planctomycetota > Phycisphaerae > Phycisphaerales > Phycisphaeraceae > Phycisphaeraceae bacterium. The sequence continues at coordinate 219,636 of JAHBWY010000007.1, read as the reverse complement.
AGCACCTCGACAAGGAGAAGCGGCTGCGCCCACAGGGCATCAAGGTGCTGTCGCTCTTCTTCATCGACGAGGTGGCGAAGTACCGCGCCTACGACACCGACGGCAACCCGGTGAAGGGTGACTACGCGCGCATCTTCGAGGAGGAGTACCGCCGCGCGGCAAACCTGCCCGACTACCGCACGCTGTTTGCGGAAGTTGACCTCAGCCGTGCCGCCGAGGAGGTGCACAACGGCTACTTCTCCATCGACAGGAAGGGCGGTTGGACCGACACCGCCGAGAACAACCAGACCAACCGCGACAGCGCCGAACGCGCCTACAACCTGATCATGAAGGAGAAGGAGAAGCTGCTCGGCTTCGACACGCCGCTCAAGTTCATCTTCTCCCACTCGGCGCTCAAGGAAGGCTGGGACAACCCCAATGTCTTCCAGATCTGCACCCTGCGCGACATCCAGACCGAGCGCGAGCGGCGCCAGACCATCGGCCGCGGCCTGCGCCTATGCGTCAACCAGCAGGGTGAGCGCGTGCGCGGCTTCGAGGTGAACACGCTGACCGTGGTGGCGATGGAGAGCTACGAGCAGTTCGCCGAGAACCTGCAGAAGGAGATCGAGCAGGACACCGGCATCCGCTTCGGTGTCGTCGAACCGCACCAGTTTGCCGGCGTTACGGTCGCTCATCCCGACGGGAGCGCGGCGCCGCTCGGCGTGGAGAAGTCGCAGGCTCTCTGGGGGCACCTCAAGGCGGCGGGTCACATCGACGCCGGAGGCAAGGTGCAGGATTCACTCAAGCAGGCGCTGAAGGACGGCACGCTGACCGTTCCCGAGCCCTTCGCCGCGCAGCTCGACCAGATCACCGCCGTGCTGAAGAAGCTGGCCGGGCGGCTGGAGATCAGGAACGCCGACGAACGGCGCCAGGTGCGTCCCCGCCAGGCGGTGCTCCATAGTGAGGAGTTCAAGGCGCTGTGGGACCGCATCAAGCACAAGACCACCTACCGGGTGCAGTTCGACAACGAGAAGCTGATCGAGAGCTGCATTCGCGCGGTGCAGCAGGCGCCCGCGATCCCGAAGACGCGCCTGCAATGGCGCAAGGCCGACATCGCCATCGGCAAGGCCGGCGTTGAGGCCACCGAGCGGGAAGGCGCCGCAACGGTGGTGCTCGACGAAGCCGATATCGAACTGCCCGATCTGCTGACCGACCTGCAGGACCGCACCCAGCTCACGCGGCGCAGCATCCAGCGCATCCTGAGCGGCAGCCGGCGGCTCGACGACTTCAAGCGCAACCCGCAGGCCTTCATCGAGCTGACCGCCGAGGCCATCAACCGGTGCAAGCGGCTGGCCGTGGTGGACGGCATCAAGTACCAGCGCTTGGGCGACGAGCACTACTACGCGCAGGAGCTGTTCGAGCAGGAGGAACTGACCGGCTATCTCAAGAACCTGCTGAACGCCACCAAGGCCGTGTACGAGCAGGTGATCTACGACTCGGACGCCGAGCGCACATTTGGCGACCAGCTCGAGAAGAACGGGGCCATCAAGGTCTACGCCAAGTTGCCGGGATGGTTCACCGTGCCGACGCCGCTGGGCAGCTACAACCCGGACTGGGCGGTGCTCGTGGAGCAGGAGGGCGAGGAGCGCCTGTACTTCGTCGTCGAGACCAAGGGCACGGCACTCTTCAGCGATGCGCTGCGGCCAATGGAGCAGGCCAAGATCCAGTGCGGGCGGGAGCACTTCAAGGCACTGGAGGTTCGAGAGGCGCCTGCTCGCTATGTTGTGGCAAGCTCCGTGAACGATGTTCTGGAGCAACCGCGATGAGCATTCCGAAACAGGTGCGAGAGTTCGATGTGTGCCGAGCATCCGGTTCCAGCGGACGGTCCGCTGCGAGGCCCGCCGCCGACCAGACTCTTCGTGCTGCGAATGCACTTCCCGCCCTATGACTCCAGATGCGCACGGAGACGATCTCGCGTTCGAGGCGGCTCGCACCGCGCTGCGCCCTGATGCACCGATCGAGGTCGATCGCCTGCTGCTGGTGGTGGTCGGCGCTCACCTCCGCGCGGAAGTCGCCGATCGCCCCCTGGCCGACCGCCTGGTGCGACAGATCCGCGCGTGGCAGGCGCGGGAACTTGATGAACTCGATGGTCCGCTGCTGCCGCTTGTCTGCACGGACATGTGGTATCTGAACGAACCCGCGCTCCTTGAGCGCCCAGCCGTGGTGATCGGCGAGCCGGGCGTGAATGCGGCAACCGCCTTCTATGCCACGCGTCTCCCGCAGGCGCTGGTCATCGATGACGCCTGGGAGATCCGCATGGACCCCGAGTGCATTGATCCGCGCGTGGCCCTCTGGGGTGAAGGGCCGATGCAGACCGAGCGAGCGGCCGATGAGTTCACCCGGCGCGTGCTCGATCGATACCTCCGTGCGGTGCATTGCGCCTAGGCGAGGCCGCGGCATCTGGGCAGCGTCTCGCCTTTGGCGACGAGGGCCACATCGGGCTCGATGGGTCAGAGTCGAGCCAGGCGGTCCGCAAGGTCCACCGCTGACAGGGCCGACACGAGCGGGTCGAGGTCCCCTGACATGATCGAGTCGAGCCGCTGAGCACCTTCGATCCGTTGGTCGGAGACGAGGTTCTCCTTCCAGCGGTAGGTCCTGATCTTCTCGGCGCGGTCGCCGGAACCGATCATGCTGCGCCGCTGTTCGCGCCGCGCGGCGATTGCTTCCAGTTCCCGTCGCTCGTGGACTCGGGCCCGCAGAAGCCGCCACGCCTTCTCCCGGTTCTGCGCCTGCGAGCGGGTCTCTTGCATATGGACCTCGATGCCGGTCGGCTGGTGGACGAGGTGAACGGCGGTCGCGACCTTGTTCACATTCTGACCGCCGGGGCCCTGGGCCGTGGTGATGATCTCCTTCACCTCGGCGGGATCGACCTCGCTCTCGATGGTCTCCGGCTCGGGAAGGACCGCGACGGTGGCGGTCGAAGTGTGCACGCGCCCCTGAGCCTCGGTCGCCGGCACCCGCTTGACCTGGTGCGTTCCTCCCTCGTACCCGAGGGCGCTCCAGACGCCTTCCCCGCGCACGCTCACGATGGCGCGCGTCACGCCACCGGCATCACCCGGGGCCAGGTCGAGCTCATCGAAGCGCCAGCCCCGCCTCTGGGCGAAGCGGCGGTACATCTCCAGCAGATCACCCGCCCAGAGGGCCGCTTCCAATCCACCCACGCCCGCGCGGACCTCGAGAATCACGCTGCCAATCGCCAGGTCCTCGGCACTCACGAACTGGCGCTCGATATCGATGATCAGCGAGCGAGCCTCCTCTCGGAGGCGCGGAATCTCCTCCTTCGCCAGCGCGGCGATGTCGCTGGCGGGATCGCGCGCGACCTCCTCGCAGTCGCGCCGCTCCTGTTCAAGGGCCTTCCACCGGCGATAGCGCACGACGATCGGCTCGATCGCGCTGCGCCGCACGGTGCGCCGGCGCACCTCGCGATGGTCCACAACGATCGCCTCATCGGAGAGTTCACGCGCAAGGCGATCGTCCTCCGCGAGGAGTTCATCGAGCTTCCGGATCAGGTTGGGCGAGGGATCGGCCACGCGGCGGGCAATCTCCAGGGAGGCGACGGTCGCAGTGGCCCGGCAGGGCGGCCACCAACACAACAGCCGCGCCCGAACGGACGCGGCTGGTCAGGTGATGCGGCGCTCGACCTACTTCCTGGCGGGGGCGGGAGCCTTCTCCTTGCCCTTGAAGTAGCCACCGGCGAACTTGCGCTGGAAGCGCTCGACGCGACCGGCGGTGTCGACGAAGACCTTCTGGCCGGTGAAGTAGGGGTGTGAACCACTCCACACTTCGACATGCAGTTCGGGCACCGTGGCGCCGCAGGTCATGACGACCTGGCCACGGTAATAGACCTTGCAGTCGTGGTAGTACTTCGGATGGCCTTCCTTCTTCATCGCTGGTCTCCATACCCCGTGACGGGGAATCGGGCATGGTAGCCAAAGGCCGGGGCCATGCCAAGGGTGCTCCTTCGCCGTGCGGGGGGAAGGGGCCAGGGGAAGACTGCGCGTGCTGGCGTTCGGATAAGCCGGGGCAGGATCCCGCGTGCTGGCGTGTGGATGAGCCGGGGCAGGATCCCGCGTGCTGGCGTTCGGATAAGCCGGGGCAGGACCCCGCGTGCTGGCGTTCGGATGAGCCGGGGCAGGATCCCGCGTGCTGGCGCGCGGGTCAGGGTGCCGGGGGTATCGGTGGTGTCGAAGGTATCGAAGGTATCGAAGGTATCGAGGGTATCGAGATCATGGCGTTCATCGAGCACCGGATGACCGCGCTGCTCCCGCCGAGAGGGCGACCGCGGCGTTGATGACTGCCACATGGGAGTACGCCTGCGGAATGTTGCCGAGCGCCCGATGACTGCCCACTTCGGATTGCTCCGCCATGATGCCGAGTGGCCCCGCGCACTCGAGAAGATCTTGGAAGAGTCGCTCCGCTTCGGCACGCCGACCGAGGAGCAGGTTCGCTTCGATGAGCCATCCGAGGCAGAGAAGGAAACCGCCCTCGCGACCGGGAAGACCGTCGTCGAAGCGATAGCGCAGGACGCCCTTGCCGCGGCGGAGGTTCCTGGTGACGGCATCGACGGTGGCGGCGAAGCGCGCATCGTCGGGCGGAAGAAACCCGCTGAGTCCGACCCAAAGTGCGCCCGCGTCGAACTCGATGAGTTCGTACGCCATGGTGAAGGCGCCGAGGCTGTCGCTCCAGCCGCGCGAGAGGATCTCGTTGCCGATCTCCTCTCGGAGGGCTCGCCATGTCGGACGATCCTCGCCAAGCATGGCATCGACGACGCGCAGCGCCCGATCGACGGCGTACCACGCCATGATCTTCGAGTGGACATAGTGGCGCTGCGAGCCACGAATCTCCCAGATTCCGCTGTCAGGATCACGCCAGCGCCGCTCGACCGCGGTCACCATCGCCTCGACCAGGCGCAGGTGATCAGCCGAGAGTGGCGCGCCTCCGGCCGCGAGCATCCATGCGAGGTCGCAGACCGGACCGAAGACATCGAGCTGCACCTGCTGCGCCGCGGCGTTCCCGATTCGGATCGGGCGACTCTCGGCATATCCGGAGAGTTCGGAGATCTCTCCTTCGGGGCCGAGGTCCTGGCCGCGCACCGTGTAGATCGGGCGGAGTCGCTCGGGTGAACCGATGGTGTCGAGAATGCCCAGCATCCAGTCGAGGAAGCGCATTGCCGGGCCGGTGTTCCCCAAGCGGTGCAGCGCCGCCGCCGCGAGGGAGGCATCGCGCGGCCAGCAGAAGCGATAGTCCCAGTTGCGCGAACCACCGAGGACCTCGGGCAGGCTCGTGGTGGCGGCCGCCGCAATCGCCCCCGTCGGACCGTGAATCAGCGCCTTCAGCAAGAGGGCGCTTCGAGTCACCGCTTCCTGCGCGACGGGTGGAAGCGAAAGGGACTTCACCCAGCTCGACCAGAAGCGCTCCGTCTGTCGCCTTCGATCGATCTCGGCCACCTGCGCGGCGCGGAGTGTGCCGGTGCCGTATCGAAGTTCGAGCACCACGGGTTGGCCCTGGAGTTCGACCTCCGCCGTCGCCAGTTGATGGGAACCTTCGTGTTCGATGGTCCACGAGACACCTGGCGCATGGAGCACCACGGGATCGTTCAGTCCACGAAGGACCACGCCCTGTCCCTGAACGATGTCGAGCGTCGCCGGAACGCGCCCGAAGTCAGGCCGCGGCGCAAACTCGATGCGTACACGGCCTCGCCCCTCGATGACGCGCACAAGATCGCTTCGACCGGCTCGCTGAAAGGGGCGCCCGCCCGAGCCGTCGAGGTAGTCGGTCACGCGCAGGTGAGGGCCCCACTCGGTCGTCAGGATGAGCGAGTGACCCAGATATGACTGCCGAGGCTCCGACAAGGCCAGCGATGGATCCGTGGGCACAATCGAGAAGCGCCCGGCGCTGGTCGATCGCTGCGAGCCGACGCCCAGGCGCGGACCGAGGAGCGAGGCAAAGAGCGGGGGAGAGTCGATCTGCGGCAGGCAGAGCCAGCAGATGACGCCGCGCGGATCGACCACCGCCGCAGTCCGCTGATCGGAGAGGATGGCGTGAGCATCGATCGCCGTCGGTTCGGTGTCGTCGGCCCACGCGCGCCGGAGTTCGAGCAGGCGCTCGAGGCTCTGGACGACGCTCGGCACATCGGGAAGCTCAAAGTGAGCGCCGCGGCGACGACCGTTCACAGCCACGCCGCTGTCCTGGAGTTCAAGCACGCGGAAGGCGTCCTCGTCGGTGACATCATCGCCGAAGAAGAGCACCGAAGTCGCTGAGGTCATGGCCCGGATGCGTCGGAGCGCATCGCCCTTGTCGAGGCCCTCGAGCACGAACTCGATGACCTTGCGACCTTCGAGCACGCGCACGCCCTCGTCGCCGCGCGCGAGTCCGCGCGCCGCCACCACGAACTCCGGTGCCGCCTCCTCGGCCACGCGCCGGTAGTGCAGTGCCAGCGACGCCGACTTGATCTCGAGGCGTGCATCGCGCCATGAACGAAGCAGCGTCTCCGCCCGATGCATGAGCGGCTTCAGCCGATGCTCCGCGGAGCGCACGCGATCATCATCATCGGCATCGGGCCATTCGGCGCCGTGACCGCCCACCATGTGCACACCGGCGCCGGAGAGGTCGCCCAGCAACGCCGTGAGCTCGGGAAGCGGCCGTCCGCTGATGAGCGCGACATCGGTCTGTCGGATCGCCGCCAACTCCGCGAGAAGCGAGGGAACCCCCGGCGCCGGACGAGCCTCGGCGGGGTCCTCCACGATGGGCGCAAGCACGCCGTCGTAGTCGCTCGCGATGAGAAGTCGTGGAGTCCTCGCGATCCGCAGCAGTTGGTGTTCAATGGCGCTCATGGCTTCGTGAGGGGTATTCTGCGCTGATGGTCGTGGCGCTGCTTGGAGGAATCGGCCTCTTTCTGCTCGGCATGCTCATGATGAGCGATGGATTGAAGTCCATGGCCGGGGATTCGCTGCGACAAGTCCTGATGCGGGTGATTCGAGGGCCCTGGAGCGGGCTTGCGGCGGGCGCTGCGGCGACGGCCGTGGTGCAGTCGTCAACGGCGACGACCCTCACGACGATCGGCTTCGTCAGCGCGGGCCTGCTCACCTTTCCGCAGTCGATTGGCGTGATCGTGGGCTCGAACCTCGGAACGACGAGCACGGGCTGGATCGTCTCATTGCTCGGACTCAAGATCTCGCTCGGGACGCTGGCGCCGCCGCTGGTGCTCGCGGGTGTGGCGCTTCGCCTGCTGGGTCGAGGGGGGCTTCGTGCGGGCGGTGATGCGCTCGCCGGGTTTGCGCTCATCTTCATCGGCATCGACCTGCTCCAGTCGGGCATCAGTCACCTGGCCACGCAGATCAACCTGGCCGGTGTGGGGGGTGAAGGTGTCGGGGGCCGGCTGATCATGGTCGGCATCGGCTTTGTGATGACCGTGCTCATGCAGAGTTCGAGTGCCGCGGTCGCGACGACCATCGTCGCGATCTCCACCGGCGCGATCACAATGGAACAGGCCGCTGCTCTGGTCATCGGTCAGAACATCGGGACGACTCCGAAAGCGGTCATCGCCGTCATCGGGGCGCCCGTGCCGGCGGTCCGTACGGCGGCGGTGCACATCACCTTCAATGTCGTCACGGGCGTCGTCGCGTTCCTGATTCTTCCCGTGTTCCTGCGCCTCGTGGTCGATGTCATGGAAGCGGAACATGCCTCGCCCGCAACCGCGCTCGCGGCCTTTCACACTGCATTCAATGGCTTGGGCACCCTGCTGATCATGCCCTGCGTGCGGCCGCTGTCGAAAGCCATCGAGCGCATCATTCCCGAGCGTCGGGAGTCCATGACCAGCCATCTCTCCTCACTGACCGCCGTGACGGGGTCGGTCGCCATCGAAGCGGCGCGGCGCGCGATGAGCGCGGTCATTCGGCGCATGGCCCGGTGCGGCCTCGATGCCCTCGATCGCGGTCTGCCGCCGTCGCGGATTCATGAGCAGGCCATCGAGGAGTGTCGCCGAGCGCTCGAAGAGGTCGGGCGATTCCACGCGCAGTTTTCCCGCTCGGCGCACAGTGAGGCGGAAGTGCGCGACACCGCATCGATGTTTCACGCGGCCGATCACCTCAGACGGCTTCTCGTGACTCTCCGGGAACTGACTCCGCCATCGCTCCCGATCACGGGGGTCGCAAGCAGCGAGATATCGAGCGCCGTGACCATCGCCCGAACCATGCTTCACCTGGCACTCGACGACGGGGAGCGTGGCGAAGCAGCCGTGCAGCAGGCCGCCTCGCTCTCGGCGCAACTCGCCGTGCTCAGGAAGGATGGCCGGCTGGTCCTGCTCGATTCGGCGGCCAAGGGCATGATCCCGGCAGAGGCAGCCATCGCGCGTGTGGAGACTCTGCTTCGACTCGATCGCCTGTGTTATCACCTCTGGAGAACCATGCATCATCTCGTGCCAGCTCAGGTCAGCAGCGCTCCTGAGGAGCCGTCCGAAGGGTCCTCACTGGTGCATGACGACGATGCGGTGCACCACGAGCGGGTCGACAGGGGGCTCTCTTGAAACTGGCGCTGATGATCTTTGCGGGAGCCGGGGTCGGCGGCCTCCTTCGCTGGGGCATCGGCGCGGGAGTGACACGACTGCTCGGCAGCGGATTCCCGTTCGGGACGGTGGCGGTCAATGTCGCGGGCTGCGCGCTCGCCGGCTATGCCCACGGGGCGCTCCATGACTCGGCCATCCGCGAGGAGTATCGAACGGCGCTCTTCGTCGGTCTCCTCGGGGGGTTCACCACCTTCTCCGCGTTTTCGCGTGACACGATCATGCTGCTCGAAGAGCGCCAGTATTGGCTGGCGTCGGCACATGTGATCATCGCGAACATCCTCTGCCTCGGCAGTGCGTTCCTGGGCATGAAGCTCGCCGGTCGTTCGGTCTTTGCCTGATGTCGGTGGTCGCCGACTCGGACGCTACTGCTCGATCGACCACATGCGCCGCAATGACGCGACCAGGCGATCTTCGGTGGCTGCATCGATCCCACGACGGCGTAGCACCTGGCGCGCGATTGCCATGCCCGCTTCACCTTCCTCGAAGATGACCGTTCGCGCGCCCGCGCGGCGCAGGGCATCCCGCTCTCCGAGGTATCTGGCGCGCACCGTGATGTCGATCTCCGGATTGAGCTCGCGCGCCTGCAAGATCATGGGAATCACTTCACCGGAGTTGGGAAGCGTGATGATCATCGAACCTGCCCGTCGCACGCCGGCATGTTCGAGAATCTCCAGGCGCTCGGCATCGCCGAAGATGGCCATGCGGCCCTGCGTCGCGAGGGTCGAGATGGTGTCGGCGTTGCGATCGACGATCGCGGTGTCGATCCCCGCGTCGCGCAGCAGTGCATCGACGACGCGACCGACGGGGCCATAGCCCACGATCACGGCGAGTGGCTTGGTGGTCTCGGCCACCTGCTGGGCCATCGCGGTGTTGCGCGCGGCTCCGCGTCGATCGGCGCGCCCGGCGAGCCAGCGATGAAGTCGCGGCCGTTGCTCCACCCAGCGCTCGATGGACCCGATCGAGCGGAAGGTCATGGGGTTCAGCGAGATCGAGATGATGGCCACGGCCACCAGGACCTGTCGTCCCGCGTCGGGAAGAAGCCCCGCCTCGACCGCGACATGCGCGAGGATGAAGGAGAACTCTCCGATCTGGGCGAGGCCCACCGCGACGGTCAAGCCCGTCCGAAGCGAGTGACCCAGGCAGACGACGAGCAGGAGCGCCGTCGCAGGTTTGACGACGAGCACCACGCCGAGGGCTGCGGCCACGAGCCATGGTTCCTGCCAGAGGAAGCGCGGATCAAAGAGCATCCCGACCGAGACGAAGAAGAGGACGGCGAAGGCGTCGCGCATCGGAAGAGCGTCGGCGCCGGCCTGATGGCTCGTGGGCGAAGCGCCGACGACCATCCCCGCAAGAAACGCGCCGAGGGCGAGCGAAGCGCCAAAGAACGCCGCGGAGCCGACGGCGATGCCGATCGAGAGCACGAGCACCGTCAGCGTAAAGAGCTCGCGCGAGCGCAGGCGAGCCACCTGGAGGAGGATCCATGGAACGACGCGTGACCCCGCAAGAAACATGATGGCGACGAGCGCCGCGAGCTTCACCATGGCCCACCCCAGCGTGGCGACGGTAGAGAGCGTGCCTCCCTCGTCAGCGCCGAGCGCGGCGACCGTGGGCAGGGTCGAGGTGCCCAACGCCCGTCCCAGCACGGGCAGCATCACGAGCAGGACCACGGTGAAGATGTCTTCGACGATCAACCATCCGATGGCCACGCGACCATGGACGGAGGTCACCATGCCGCGATCCATCAGGACACGCATGAGAACGACGGTGCTCGCCACTGCCATGGCCATGCCGAGCACGCCGCCACCAATCCATGACCAGCCAAACCACGCGAAGACGATGGCGGTCACAACAGTCGCGCTGGCGCTCTGCACGATGGCGCCGGGGACTGCGATGTTGCGGACCGCGAGGAGATCGCGGGGGCGGAAGTGAAGCCCAACCGCGAACATGAGGAGGATCACGCCGATCTCGGCGAGTTGCTGCGCGATCGCGGAGTCGCCGACCAAGCCGGGCGTCGAGGGCCCGATGAGCACGCCCGCGATCAGATAGCCGACGATGGGCGACAGCCCAAGGCGCTGGGTGATGACGCCGAAGATCCACGCGGCGGTGAACCCGGCAGCGATCGTGGTGAGCAGGCCGAGATCGTGCACACCGAAGGCTACCGCGCGTCAGCACAGCGGGGCCTCGGGGGAAGAGGCCGTCGCGGCGTTCGGAGCAGTCGTCTTGGCTTCGAGCCACCGGGCGCAGATCGACAGCAGCGCATCGCGATCGATGGGCTTCGTCGTGAAGTCGCTGCATCCGGCAACCAGGCAACGATCACGCTCCTTTCCGACAGCGTGGGCCGTGAGCGCGACGATCGGGATCGTCGAACCCGAGTTCCTGATCGTGCGCATCAGGGTCAGACCGTCCATCGTGGGCATCTGGAGATCGGTCACGACGAGATCGATCGGAGCGCCGGACTCCTCGGCCGACTTCAGCCGGTCGAGGGCGACACCTCCATGCTCGGCGAGCACGACTTCCGCGCCGGCGCGGGCGAGATAGTGAGCGATGAGCCTTCGGTTGTCGGCACTGTCCTCGACCAGCAGAATCCGGCCCCTGAGCGTGCGCCGCGCCGAGGATGCGCCCGGCAGGGCTGATCCGACGGGACTCGTCGGCGCGATCCGATGGCCCGATTCGCCAGTGCTCCCGCGCGGCGCTTGGATTCCGACCGGGAGAGTCACTGACTCAAATGCGGCCGGCGCCGTCGTCAAGGTGGCGGTCGATGACATCGGTGCCGCCACCCGGACACCGAAAGTCGAGCCGACTCCGGGCTCGCTTCGAACGAGGAGGACGGTTCCCCCCATCAGCTCCGCGAGTCGCCGACAGATCGCAAGGCCGAGGCCGGTTCCACCATGGGTGCGGGTGACCGAAGAGTCGGCCTGTGAGAAGGGCTTGAAGAGCTTGTTGGCCTGCGCCGGCGCGAGGCCAACACCCGTGTCCTCGATCTCGATCGAGAGGAGTTCGCCGGAGTAGCGGCACTTCATCCGCACTTCACCGACGCGCGTGAACTTGACTGCGTTGCTCAGGAGATTCAGGACCACCTGACGCAATCGGGTGGGATCGATCATGACTCGAGTGGGGATCGGCGAGTCGTAGCGCAGCTCGAGCGCGAGGCCCTTCTCCCTCGCCTTCAGGCGGACGAGATCGAGGCAACTGGTGAGGAGTGCGGGAAGGTCCGTCTCAATGCGCTCCACGCGCATGAAGCCCGCTTCGATCTTCGAGAAGTCGAGGACATCGTTGATGACCGTCAAGAGGTGTTCGCTGGCCGATCGAATGGACCGGAGCGCATCATCGACCGTGAGGCCCTCTTGGCGGAGGTCCTCCGACGATCGGATGAGATCGGTGTATCCGAGAATCGTGGTGATCGGAGTGCGAATCTCATGGCTCATGTTGGCGAGGAAGTCACTCTTCGCCTGATCAGCGGCCTGGGCCGCCTCGACGGCGCGCTTCATTTCCTCTTGGGCGAAGCGCAACTCCGTGATGTCGAGTCCGGCGCCAATGAGGCCGACGAAGACACCAGTCTCCTCGCGTGGCACGCCCTTGTCGATGATGAGGCGCCACTCGCCGTCGGCACGACGGATCCTGTACTCCGACAGGAACTGACGCTGCTCGCGGACGGCCGCGAAGAACTCCTCTCGGACCCGTGCGACATCGTCGTCGTGAATGTGGGTGAGCCAACCTCCGCCGACCTCGTCTTCGGTTCGAGCACCAACAAAGTCGCACCACGGCTTGTTCACGAAGTCGCAGTAGCCATCCGCGCGGGCGCTCCAGACAAGCATGGGAGCGCCGTCGGCAAGGGTTCGGAAACGCCGCTCGCTCTCAGCGAGGCGGCCCGCCGTCGCCATGGCGCGGCGCTCTCCCTCTTCGGCGGCGCGGAGCGCCATCTGATGGCGGCATCGGAGAATGAAGGCTCCGATGCCGACGGCCAGCGTCAGGAAGGCGGCCGGAATCAGCCCGAGCATCACTTGGCGCCGCTGCTCGCGGAGGTTGGCGTAGAAGGTGTCCACATTCAGGTCGACGCCCGCCACGCCGATCTGATGGCCATCGGCGTCAAGGATCGGCGCGTACCCCGTCATGAAGGTGCCCCACTCGTCGGTGTGAGGTCGCCGACTGGATGTCGCCATGCCCGGGCCTCCGGGCCCTCCGAACGCCATCAGGAGTTCAGGTTCCAGGGAGTCGTAGATCTCCCACACCTGCGCTCGGTCCTCTCGCCCATCGCCGTCATGATCTCCAGGCAGCGCAGTGTCGAGCACGAATCGGATGTGCGGCCCATCTTGGACCATGGTGTACATGTACTTGACATCCGGGGTCATGGCCTGCGCCCTTCGCAGACCCCGAATCGCGGCCTCATACAGCGGAGAGTCGATCTGTTCTGGACTTCTGAGCGCCTGATGAAGTTCTGGATCGATCGTGGAGGCCGCGATTCCTGCAAGCGTCCTCAAGTCCTGATGCATCTGGTGCAGAATGGTCCTCTCGCTGGTGCGCCACAGTCCAATGATCGAGACGAGCACGATGGCGGCCACGACCAATGCAGCGGCGGTGCTCTCGAGGAAGGCACGGCGTGCGATGGATGCGGCCGGTCCGGAACGGGCGCGCGAACGGAAAGGAGATCGCAGCATCTCGTGGGGGATCGGCTGAGGAGATCGCCCGGTTCTGGCTGGGTGACCTCCGACTGCAAAGCCAGTGTGAGTGGCGCCGGTGGCGCGATCTGAGCTGGCCCTGCGACTCGACCAGCCGAGGAAGCGGACCTGTTAAAGTGCGCCCGTGGAGGCGAACTCAAACCCCTCGGACCAGCCGAGTATCCCGGTCGCGCCGCCGACCACGCGCGGCGCACCGATGGCTCCACGACCGCCATCGTGGCCGACGCCTATCGCCGTCATCGGCATCGTGCTGGCGACGCTGGGGCTTGCCCAGTCGGCGATGGCGATCGTCGTCGTGACAGGCGTGTCGTTGTTTCTGCCCAGTTTGTTTCAACAGGCCTTTGCCGTGCAGGCTGGCGGCTCCCGTGTGGCCATTGTCCTGAGTGTGGCTGAGCTCGCTGCGGCGGTGCTCCTGCTCGTTGGTTCAATCGGGCTCCTTCAGCGCAAGCGTCGAGGCGTCGCGCTTCTGAAGTGGTGGGCATGCTTCAAGCTGGCGCTTGTCGTGCTGGGATCGGTGGTCGGTTGGATGAACACCATGGCCCACCTTGATGAGGCGTCGCTCCAGGGAATGAACCCGACAGCGATGATCATTCTCACCGTCCTTTCGATCATGTTCGGTGCGTTGATGTCCGCCGCCTTGCCCGTGTTCATTCTGATCTGGACAAGCCGGGCTTCTGTGCGGGCGGATGTTGACCGCTGCTTCACACCGAACCCGGCGCGAACGGCGACACTCTCCTGATGCCCCATGCGTTGCCGGACCTGCGACTATCCGCTTTGGAACATCTCGGCGAGAAGCTGCCCGGAGTGTGGTGCGCCATTCCGCCCATCGGACTTCGAGTTCGTTCCGAACAGCATCCGTTTCTGCTGTCCGGAGTGCCAGGTGGCGTACTACGGCACTTCGCCACAGGGCCATCTCGAGCCGCCGGCGTTCGAGTGTGTGCGCTGCGGTCGAGCGCTCACCATGGATGAGTGCGTACTGCTTCCGGCCGAGGGAGTGGTGGACGAGGAGACCGCTCCCGAGGTGATGCCATGGTTCGACCCCAGGCGGCGCTGGACCTTCGGAGGGTGGTTCACCATGCTCCTTCGCTCCATGTGCGAACCGCGGCGGTACATCCGTTCGATTCCACCTGAACGGTCGTCGGGCTTTCTCTTTGCACTCGTCATCCTGTGCGCCGGCTTTGCGATCGGCGGCGCAAGCTGGACCGGCCTGATGATGGTGGGTCAGGGCGCCTTCATAACGACGGGGAGCGTGCTTGACATGGTGTGGCGGTCGCTCGTCGTAGTCATCTGTTGGGCGGCGGCATCGGCACTGCTCCTGCTGCTCTGGTGTCTCGTGGCGCACGGCCTTCTGCGGATGACGGGGTCCGTGGCCCGGGGCCTGCACCGAACGACCCAGTGCCTCTGCTTCGGCGCGCCCATGTCATTGGCGATGGCGCTTCCATGTGTGGGTTGCTACACCATTCCCGTGATTCCCGTCTGGTGGTGCATTGTCGCCGCGACGATGGTGGCCGAAGCGCAGCGCGTCTCGGGGGCCCGGGCGGCCCTCGCCGTCCTTGCCTTTCCGCTTGTGAGCATCGGATCGTGCTGCGGCTTCCCGATGGTCGCCGTCGCCCTGCTCGGCCCGTGAAGTGGACTGGAGGGGCGGCGAGGCAGGGGGGCAACGCCTTGGGATTGGGCTTGCAAGTGTATCAAAGACTGATACAATGGGTATGTGATCACCGTCTCGCTCGCGAGTCCCGCTCCGCTCCACGATCAGCTGGTCTCCGAGCTGCGAGGGCTGATCGCCTGCGGCAAGCTCGTGGTGGGTGATGAGCTTCCGCCGGTGAGGCAGCTCGCTGCGGACTTGGGGATCAATCTGAACACGGTCGCCCGCGCCTATCGAGAGCTCACCGATGCAGGCCTGCTCGCCTCCACTCGAGGGCGTGGCACGGTGGTCATCGCGACGGTGGAACGACCCTCCGGCCCCCCGGAGCAGGAACGCCGTCGAGTTGAAGCATCGCTCGTCGCGGCGCTCACCAACGCCAAGATCGCCGGGCTCTCGAAAGCGGAGACCCGAAGGCTGCTTGAGAGGCAGCTGGAGCGAATCTGGTCGCCCGCCTAGCTCCGATCAATCATCACAGGAGGCCTTGTCATGTCCGACTCGCTTCACATCTTCATGCGGATGATCGTGTTCCTGATTGCGCCGGTGCTTCTTCTCTCGCCGATGGTGGTGGTGCTGCTCACGCCCACGCGCGTGTCCAATCGCGAGGATCGCATCCTCGTCCGTTCGCGAGTGATGGTGCTCGCCGTGGCCACCGGCGTCAGCCTGATCGCATGGGCAGGGTTGACCGTGGCGTCCGTGCAGTCGGCGTCGCCCGCCCTCTCGCTGACCGCGAGGTCTGCATGGGTCCTCTTCTTTCCCCTCTGGTTCATGCTGGCGATGCCGTCGATCCGGGCGAAGAACCCGGTGTGGGGCGGCGCGCTCGATGGATCGGATGGCCGGAGCGAGCCGGTTCGCACGGCGATGCTCACTAATCGGGAGCGGGAGAATCCGATCTCGCGCCGAGCGTGGGCGCTCGTCACCGCCGCGCTCGTGCTCATCATGCTGGCCATTGCAGCGCGAGGCATGGCGCCGTTCTCAGAGAGTGCCGAGGTCGCCCGCGTCGAGCGCGTTCGTTGGATCGTGGCCATGTGCACCATGGCGCTGTGCGGCACGCTCACGCTCGCGATCATGCCCTGGGCTCTCCGCCGCATCCACAGTGAGCCGGAGCCGCTCGTGCCGGGCGTGGAAGCGGAACTCATCGAGGCCTATCGCACGCATCGCCGTCGCAAAGTCACCGCACTCTTCTGGCTGCTTGGCGTGGCGGTTCCTGGATTTCTTGGTGCCCTCGCCGGAGCCATCGTCTGGGGCTCGGTCGGCTCCGGTGAGACCATTGGCCTCATCGGTGGAGTCGGCGGCAGCATGCTCGGAGTCGCTGGCGCGTTCATCGGGTGCCTGTTCGCCTTCGACCGGATCCGCATTGCCGAAGCGCGGGCGCGCCTCCAGCAGGCCCGCGGCGTGGAAACGGTGGGGGGCTCGGCGTGACCTGGCCGTGCGGGGCGCGGGTGTCGCCAGCGGCTCACTGATACGGCGCGAACGCCGCATCGATTCCCGCGCGGTCCTGGTTCGAGCGCATCACGAGCCCGAGGAGCAGTCGTGCCTTGAGACCGGAGAGATACCCCGCAGGAATGACACCGCGGGAGATGAGATCGATCTCGCCGCCCTCGTAGCCGTAGGTTCGTGTGAAGACCGGCCCGGTCATTGCCCGCGATGCAAGAACCACGGGCATGCGCGCCGCCAGGTGGCCGACACACTCGGCCATGGGCGCGGGAACATGGCCGGCTCCCATGCCCTCGATGACGCAGCCCTTGAAGCCGAGATCTGGCAACGCGCGGAGCAGTCGGCCATCGTCGCCCATGGCGATCTTGACGAGGGCGATCGGCACGGGCTCACCGCCTGCCACGGGCAGCGTTGGATTGCGCGGCACGCGAACATAGAGGCGAGCCTCCCGCTCGACGACCACACCGAGTTCACCGACCAGCGGTGAGAGGAACGCCGAGGGCAGTGCCGTGTGCGACTTCTGAACGAAGCGAGCGGCGTGAATGTCGTAGTTCAGCACCACCAGAGTGCCTTGTCCGCGAGCCTGCTCGCTTCCGGCCACGATGGCGGCGGCGAGCAGGTTCGCCGGACCATCGGCACCGGGGGCCGCCGCGCTTCGCATCGCGCCAGTCATCACGACGGTGCGATCGCCGCTGACCAGAAGATCGAGCATGAAGGCCGATTCCTCAATGGTGTCGGTGCCCTGGATGACCACAGCACCGTCGAAATCACCCTGGAAGGCGCGGTTCAACTCCTCTGCGACAGAGACCATGTGCGCCATCGAGAGCGAGGGGCTCGGCAGTCGCAGGGGCGATCGCGCTTCGATGTTCGCCACTTCGCCGAGTCCGGGCACCGACGCGATCAGTTCCTCGGCGCCGAGCGCGGGCGAGACACCGCCGCGCTCCCCTGGAACCATCGTGATTGTTCCGCCGAGTGAGAGAAAGAGCAGCTTGGGCTTGGACATGGCGAGTGGACGCAGGGAGAGAGGCGATCGAGGTGTGGGGCTCTCGGGCTGGCCGTCCCCAGTCGAGGGCGTTGTCTCCTCTTCAAGCTACTCCGGACGGGGCTCTGCCGATGGTGTCGCAGGCGGTGATGTCATGCGGGGTCGTTCCTGCACTCGGAAGAGCACCGCGTAGAGAACGGGAACAACGACCAGTGTCAGCACGGTGGCAAAGGTGAGACCCGCCATGATGGCGACGGACATCGCCACGAAAAAGGCGTCCGAAAGCAGGGGGATCATGCCGAGCACGGTGGTGAACGCGGCCAGCATGACCGGCGAGAGACGGCTGACGCCCGCTTCTCGGATCGCCATCAACGGGTTGTCCGAATCCTTGATGCGCACGCCGATCTCATCGAGAAGCACGATCGCGTTCTTGATGAGCATGCCGGACAGACTCATGAAGCCGAGCAGTGCCATGAACCCGAAGGGCTGACCGGTGGCGAGCAGGCCGAACGAGACGCCAATGATGCCGAGAGGCACCACGGTGAAGACGATCAGCGGCGGCCGCACGGCGTTGAAGAGCGCGATCACCGTCAGCACCATCAGGATGCCGACCAGCGGGAGATTGCCGGCGAGCGAGCGCTGCGCGGTGGTTGAATCCTCGAACTCGCCGCCCCAGTCGATCGAGTATCCCGGCGGCAGCGCGATCGCGGCCACGGCCGGCATCAAACGGCGCACGGCACCATCGGCATCTCCACTGGCGGCATCGGCCTTCACGGTGATCGTCGGGAGGCGGTCGCGGCGATGGTGGATGGTGTGCTCGCTCGTGGTTCTGAACTCGCCGACCACTTGGCGCAGCGGAATGCGCCGCGAGGCAATCGGCGACCAGATCTCCGCATCTCTCACGCTCTCGATGGTCTGCCGTTCACCCTGGCGCGGCCGCGCGATGATCGGCAGCAGGGCATCGCCCTCGCGATAGAGCCCCACCTGAATGCCGTCGGTGCTGAAGCGGATTGCCTGCGCGATATCGCGCCGCGTGAGCCCTGCATCTCTTGCATGAATCTCGTTGACGACGGGCACCACCAGTGGTGTGCGCTCCCGCCAGTTGTCGCTGAGATCGACGATGTCCGCATCGGCGCTGAATGCCGCCATGACATCGCCCTTGATCGACTGGAGAACCTCGGGGTCGGAGCCGCGAATGCGCACCTGGATGCGCTGGAGATGCGACGGGCCCAGGGAGAAGCGACGGGCCAGGATCGAGTGGTCGGGGAACGATTCGCGGAAATCCCGCTCGATCTTCGCGAGCAGCGGGCCGATCACGCTCGGATCATCGACCGACACGAGCGTGAGGGCATAGGCGGGGCTTGGATCTTCCGGTGTGTAGGTCAATAGGAAGCGTGGAGATCCTGCGCCGACGAATGTCGCCACATCGGTGACGCCGTCGAACCCCATGATCGTGTCGGCCATGGCCAGCGCGTCGCGCGTCGTGACCTCGATGGCCGTGCCGCGCGGCGCCCACGAATGCACCATGAACTGGAGGCGCGTCGACGGTGGGAAGAAGCTGCGCTCCACATGACGGAAGGCGAGGACGGCGCTGATGAGCAGGCCGAGCACGACGAGGAGCACCGCCATGCGATGGCGGAAGCAGAGGTCGAGGAAGCGTCGATACCCGCGGAAGACCGCGCCGGTGAACGGCTCCTTCTGGGGTGTCTTCGGCACCGACATCATCCAGAAGCCGAGCAGCGGTGTGATGGTGATGGCGAGAACCCAGCTCAACATCAGCGAATAGAGCATCACCAGGAAGAGTGAAACCGTGTACTCACCCGTGCGATCCTGCGAGAGCCCGATCGCCGCGAAGGCGAAGACGGCCACGAAGGTCGCTCCGAGCAGAGGCATCGCGGTCTGCCGCACCACGCGAGAGGCCGCCTCGATCGCGTTGATGCCGCGCTGCATGAGCCCCTGCATGCCGTCGACGATGACGATGGCATTGTCCACCATGAGCGCGAGGGCGATGACGAGGGCACCGAGGCTGACGCGCTCGAGCATCACGCCGGTTGCCTTCATGATGACAAAGGTGCCGAGCACGGTGAGCACCAGGCCGAGGCCGATGATAAGTCCGCTGCGAAGGCCCATGAAGATCATGAGCGTGCCGATGACGATCGCGAACGCCTGAACGAGACTGGTCACGAAGACATCGATTGCGGCCGTGACGGTGTCCGCCTGATGCGCCACGAGGCCGATCTCAACTCCGATGGGGATCTGCGCCTCGAGTTCCTTCATGCGGCTGGTGACCGCGTCACCCATCCGGACCACATTGCCGCCCGACACCGTCGAGAGTGCAACGCCGATCGCCGGCGCTCCGTTGAAGAACATCAGATTGGCCGGCGGGTCGGCATAGCCCCGAGTGATCGTCGCAATGTCGCGCAGATAGAGCCGCGTGCCATCGGCCGTGTTGTTCAGGATCAGGAGATCGCCGATCTCCTCGACCGATCGGAACTGCCCGGTCGGTTCAACGCGCAGACGGCGGTTTCCGGCGACGATCTCGCCCGCATCGACGGCAAGGTTCTGGCCGACCAGCGAGGCAATCAGCAACTCGGGGGCCAGACCGAGTTGGGCGATCCGCTCCGTGGCGAACTCGACGAAGACGACTTCCGGCTGGACGCCGAAGAGCTGGATGCTGCCCACATCCTCGACCAGCAGGAGTTCGCGACGAAGCGTCTCGGCGTACTCCTCCAGTGTGGACATGGGGAAACCGTCGCCGGAGATGGCATAGAAGACGCCGTAGACATCCCCGAAATCGTCCCGGACAAGCGGAACCGAAGTTCCCGGTGGCAGCGTGCGAGCCGCATCATCGACACGACGCCGCAATTCATCCCAGATCTGAGGCAGCGCGTTGCCGTCGTAGCGATCGCGCATCACCACCTTCACCACCGAGCGACCGGGCTCTGAAATGCTCTCGACATGGTCGACCTGGCCCATGCGCTGCACAGCCGTCTCGATGGCGTCGGTCACCTCCTCCGCCACCTCTGTCGCCGAGGCGCCAGGGTAGTGGGTGATGATGAGCGCCTCTTTGATGGTGAACTCGGGATCTTCGAGCCGACCCATCGTCATGTAGGCGTAGACACCACCGGCCACCATCGCGAGCGTGGCGATGAGCGAGAAGGTCCGGAACCGGATGGTGGCTTCGGCAATGTTCATTGCAGATCCGAAGGGGAGACCTGGCCAACCGGACGAACGCGCTGGCCATCGACGAGGTGATGGACACCGGCCGCCGCGATGCGCTGGCCCTGGGTCAGTCCGGCGGTCACCATGACTCGGTCGTCGTTGACTTCGCCGAGTTGAACGGGCGCTTGCCTGACCGACGCCACCCCTTGGCCCGAATCGTCGACCACCCAGACGAAGGCGCCGCCTCCATCACCATGGACCACCGAAGTCAGCGGGACAGAGAACCCGCCGGTTCCGGGCGCCGGGGGGAGACGCTCGAACAGGGTGGCCGTCATTCCGGGGAGAATGACGACATCGCCCTGCGGTTCTAGCTGGAAGAAGGCTCGAAAGGTCTGCGTTGCGCGATCGGCCTCGGTTGTGAACTCCACGAGCTTCACCGGATACTCGCGCTCGGGGAGAAAGTCGAATCGCACGGCGTACTCGGCCTGCTCGTTGAGCGTGCGCGCGAGAGCGACCCGCCCGGCATCGACATTGATCTCGACGCGAATCCCCTCTCCCCCTTGGATGCGCGCAATCGCCGCCCCTGCTGTGACATTCTGGAACTGATCGACGAAGACATCGGCAATGATGCCGTCAAAGGGAGCCCGAAGCGTCGCATCTTCAAGAGCCTTCACGGCAATGTCCCGTGCTGCTTGGGCGGAGTCGAGCGCAGCCCTCGCGCGGATCATCTCCATCTCTGTGGCTGCGCCTTGGTCGAAGGCGCGCTGTCGCCGAGCGACCTCTTCGACCTGCTGGGCCAAAGAAGCTTCGGCCGAGGCAAGACGACTCTGGAAGTCGCGAAGGTCGAGTTCCGCGAGCAGATCGCCAGACTTGACCCGTTGACCTCGAACGATGGGCAGGGTTCGGACCACGCCGCTCACTTCAAAGGCGAGGTTCGCTTCGGAAGTTGCTCGAACTCGTGCGGGGAAGCGCCGCTCAACCTCGCCGGAGGTGCCGACGGGGACGACCAGCAGCGGGCGGACCATCGGCTCCTTGGGCTCTGCCGGCGCGCGACCTCGAAGGGTCAGCGCCCAGATGATGGCGGAACCGGCGATCACAAGACCCACGATGAGCCCGGTGATTCGAGATGCATTGAAGCTCGCATTCATGAAGACCTCTCGGAAGTGATCAAGGAGCGTTGGCGATCTGACTCGGTGACTCGGTACCGGCTCGGACGGATCCGCTCATTCGCCATGACGCTCATTGAAGATGCAATCGTTGTACCACGAGGTCGCAAGCCTCGGATCGCTCGAATCACCGGTCGATCATGGGGCGGCGCCGCGAAGGGCGGCCGCAAGGAGGACGGTGATCAACAGGAAGAAGGTGCCGCCGACCGCCCATCGACCCAATGCGCCTTCGAGCCTTTCAACCTGAGGCGCTGCGCGTACGAGGCGCACGGCGGCCGCTTCTCCGAACACAATGACATCGCCGCCGGGAATGGCGGGTGCGAACGGTGCGAGGCGCGTCCACGCGAACGCGACTGCGCCGCCGATCATCACCGGCCACGATGCCGACCAGAGTGTCGCAGGTGTGATGAGAGCGCCCGGTTCGCTGCGCAGCACGGAGTGCATCAGCATCCACGGCAGCGCCACGGCGGCGATGGCGGCAAGGGCCCAGGGAGTGGTCATTCCGCCAAGGCGCATTGGCGGTGTTGAACGCGCAGGCACGCGGACAAGGTGGTGCATGAAGTGGAGCATGAGAAATGCGCTGCCGACGCTCGACACGGTGGCAAGCAGGGCCACGAGATTCCCCGTGAACCACGGCTTGGTCGCCTCCTTGGCGAGGAAGCCGCCCGTGAACGGCATGCCCGCGAAGCTCAGTGAGAGAATCAGGCAGGGCGCGATGATCCACCAGCGCTGGTGCAACGCGACCGACGCGATGAGCCCCACGGCAAGGAAGAGGGCGCCCTTCGTGAGGACATGATGCATGGCGTAGAAGGCCGCTGCTTCGCTGACCGCACTCGCGCCAGCCATGGCCCCCGCGCCGATCAGCGCCGCGGTCACCCCCATCTGGCTCACGCTTGAGTACGCGAGAATCGTCTTCGGCGACGACTGCGTGACGCCAATGACCACACCCGCGATCGCGGTGATGAAGCCGATCACCAGCAGCGCCATCCCCCAGGAGGGCAGGGCATGATCGAGCGGCAGAAGGAGGAGGAAACCGATGATGCCGGTCTTGATGATCGCGCCGCTCAACACGGCGCTCGCCGGCGTCGGCGCCGCCGGATGAGCAAGCGGAAGCCAGCCATGCAGCGGGACGAGTCCCGCCTTGATCCCGAACCCGAGCATGAGCAGCACCAGCACGGCGCTTCGATTCGGTGACTCGGGCAGCGCCTGCACCACTTCGCGAATCAGGATCGAACCATCGCTTGCATTGGACGCCAGCATGATGAAGGCGAGCAACAGGAAAGCCTCTCCGAAGATCGTCAGCGCGAGGTATGCGTTAGCCGCACGCCGCGCTGCCGGAGTGTGATCGTGAATCACGAGCACATACGCTGCGAGGCTTGACAGCGAAAAGAGCAGGTAGAAGGAGATCAGGTCACCGGCAACAAAGACGCCGAGGCACCCGGTCAAGGAGAGCAGCCACGCGACGGCAAAGCGCCCTCGATGTGGATCGCGCCCCATCGAGGCCCAGGCAAAGCCGCCGGCGAGAGCCCAGAGCAGGGCGATTGCGCCGAGAAGAAGGCGACGCGGCCCGCCCATCGTGAGCATCACCTGGAGCCGCCCCTCACCGATGAAGTGATCGGCCCCATCGGACCACAGCGCTGCGGCGATGGCGGGAAGCGGCGCCAACCAGAGCAGGCCCATCGCCCGACGCCTGATCTCGGCGCTCAGGCACGCGAGCGCCAGCAGCGCCGGTGCGAGGAGAGACGCGAGCATCATGGCGTCACTCCTGCCTCGATGAGGGGCCGTCCGATGAAGAGCACCTTGATCGAGGTGAACGCGAGAATGCCGAGAAGGAACGAAGTGAGGGCGAGCGCAAGGGTGACAATCTCGCCGAGTGTCACTCGACGATCGCGCGAGGGTCGTGGCGCGGCGCTGCGGTCGAGGGAGATCGTCAGGATTCGCGTGATGTAACCGACCGCCAGCATGCCGCCGATGAGAATCACGACGGCCCACCACCACTGGCCGCTCTCGACTGATGCGGTGAGCAGGCGCCACTTGGCCCAGAATCCACCCGAGGGGGGAAGACCGATCAGGGAGAATCCAGCAAGTGCCATCGCGAAGATGGTCATGGGTGCTCGCTGTGCGATGCCTCGCAGCGCATCGAGTCGATCGCTTCCGCAGAGGCCGGCAAGCACTCCTGCGCCAAGGAACATCGCTGCCTTCGCAAAGGCATGCGAGATCGCCTGGAGCATGCCCCCGGCCAGCGCCGCACTCTGGAGGTCATCGCCGTGCTGGGCGAGAGCCGCTCCAGGCGCCGCCAGCGGAAAGACAAGGAAGAGGTAACCGATCTGGGCAATCGTCGAGTAGGCGATCAACATCTTCAGGCGCGCCTGGCGAAGAGCCATGACGCTGCCATGAAGAATGGCGAGTGACCCGAGCGCCCCGAGAAGAATCGCGCCCTCGGTGAGCGGCGCCGAAGGCAGTGCATCGAACCAGAGCCGCACGAGAATGAAGAACGATCCCTTGACGACCAGCGAGGAGAGGAGCGCACTGGAGCTCGGTGGCGCACCACCATGCGCCGCCGGAAGCCAGAGGTGAAGGGGAACGAGCGCCGTCTTGGCGAGCAACCCTGCAACCATGAGCGCGACCGCGAGAGCGATCGGAGCGGGGAGGGGCGCTCCGCCGCTCATCGCCTCGGCGATCAGCCCGAGGTCCAGCGTGCCGAATGAGCCGTACAGCAGGGCGGTTCCGAGCAAGTAGGCCATCGAGCCCAGCAGCGCAAAGAGCAGGTAGCGAAGTGCCGCCGAGATCGTCTTCGAGGATCCTTCGAGTGAGACCAGCGGTACTGCGGCGAAGGTCAGCAGCTCGATCGCGACATAGAGGCTGAAGAAGTCGCTGCAGAGGAAGACCGCCATGAGGGCCGCGGCGAGCCCCTGAGAGAGAAGCCAGAACGCTCGAGCCTGGCGACGCTCATGCGCTCCATGCTTTCGGGCCGAGTCGCCCATGACCGCGATCGACACCGCGAGGACGATCAGCGATGCGGTGACCATCATCGCCGCGGAGAGCCCATCGGCGCGCAGGAGAATCCCGAGGGGCGGCTGCCATCCGCCCACCGCGCAGGTGAGTGGTGCGTCACTTCGCACGATCACCGTCGCTGTGGCGAAGGAGATGCCGAGTCCGACGATGGCGGCCCCGATGGCCACGCGCGCGGCGCCCCGATCACCGGACATGAACGAGAGAAGCGCTCCAACGACGGGCGTCATCAGGGTGAGGACCAGGAGATGGCCGGGGTCCATCGTCACGACTCATCCGCTCCCTGCGCCGGTTCCGTGTCGATGGCGCCCTTCTGCGGCTCGGCGCTCTCCGCCGAAACGCCTTCGGTCAGGCGCTCAAGCAGCGTGACGGCAAGAACGGTGGCGGCGAACGCGACGACCATGCCGGTGATGACAAACGCCTGCGGCACGGGATCGGCTGCGAACGCGCCGTCGGCGCCGCGGCGGGCGATGACTCCGAAGAGGAGGAAGATCCCGCCGCCGAGAATGTTGCACGCCACGATGCGGCGCAGGTACGAGACGGGCACGATGACGCCGTAGAGCCCAATCCCTATGAGCGCCGCGGCGCCGATCCCCATGATGGTGGGTGTGTCGATCAAGCGGTGCGCTCCACCGGGGGGCCTGCAACAAGGAGCGCGAGCATCACCGCAACGGAGATAGTGAGTGGCACTTCGATGGCGATGATGAGCGCCTTCGCCCACGCGTCGGGGTAGGCGAGGAAGGCGCGCGTGGTCACGATTCCGGCAAAGGCCACGACGATGAAGACCACCGGACCCGCGATGACCGAGAGGCGCAATCCGCGCGACGCGATCGAAGGCAGTCGGATGATGCCTGTCATCAGGAGGAGCAGAGCCATAGCGGTGAGAATGGCCGCGCTCGCGAAGGCGCCGCCCGGATGGTCGGCACTGTTCCAGAGAAGATAGAACGCGAAGAGAAGTCCGATCGGCGGCAGCACTCGTCCGAGCAAGGTGATCGACCCATGCGAAGGCTCCGCGGCCACGCGCGGTGCGCCGGGGGACGCGCCTGAAGCAGCCAGTGACCAGACTCCGATCAGCGCGAGGAGGAGGACCACCTTCTCAAGCAGGGTGTCAAGTGCTCGAAAGCCAAGCAGCACGCCATTCACCGGGTTGCCAAGACCGAGCCTCGGCAGTTGTTCGGCGGCGGTGGTGGCCAGGGTCGGCGCCGGCGACGATGGTTGCAGCACCACCCACGCCACTCCTGCGGCGATGACTCCGCACAGGACGGCGGCGGCCCCGCGCACCGGAAGCGCCGGCCGGACCGGATCGACCGAACGCGCCTGACCTTCAGATCGCGAGAGCGCCCGAAAGAAGACAAGTCCCGAAAGACCGGTCGAAATCGCACCCTCGGTCATGGCGACATCGGGCGCGCGCAACCTCATCCACGCCAGCATCAGCAGCGAGCCATAGGCGATGAAGCCGGTGAGCGATGCGAAGCCGCTTCGCGCCGTCACGCTCCACCACGCGAGCGCCGACATGAGAATGGCCAGTGCACCATCGAGGAGATGCGAGCCGGTCACGGTGTGCGGTCTCCATCGAACATCGGTGTGTCGAGGTCCTCTCGGGCCAACTGTCCGGCGAGCGGGCCGATGGTCGCGGCAGCAACCAGCGCGGCGACCCACACGAGGAGCATCTTCACGGCCGTGAGCGGATGGTCAACCGTCGGAAGGAGACCCACGATGATCAGCCCGAGGCCGAGCGTGTCCGCCTTCGTCACGGCGTGCAGGCGAGAGAGCGGATCGGGAAAGCGCAGAAAGCCAAGCGAACCGGCAAGGAAGAAGAACGCTCCAGCCGAGACGGCGACGATCGTCAGGAGGTCTGCAAGGCCGCTCATCATGCGCCGCCTCCGTGAACCCTCGCCTCCGCGCCGGGCTCAACTCGCTGCGAACCTGGGGTTCGCTCCGCCGTTCCGCGATGTCGTGTCCGCCGCTCGCGCGACACGGCGGTCATCAGAAACGGAGCGAGCACGGCGAGGATGAGCGATGTGTCAATCGCACCTTGCGAACCCACGGCGCTGCCGCCGAGAAGGATCGCCGCCATTCCGCCTGTCGCGAGGAGTTGAACCGCAACGGCGCGATCGCTGCGGGAGGGGCCACGGATCACTCGAATCACGCCGAGCGCGACGGTCGCGAGGATCACCGCCGCCATGACCAGGAGGAAGGTGTTCAAGACAGACGCTCCCTCTTGAGGGCCGTCCGCCGACGGGCTTGGTCGAAGAGTGCTTCGTCCATCCGGAGGCTCTCGACCACCGGTGCGTTGACATCCAAGCAGTGGATGCGCCACGGATCGCCCTCGGGCGGGTCAACCGCAAGCGTGCCCGGCACGAGGCTTGACATGCCCGCGAACGCCGCCCGTTCAAGCGGCTCCTCAAGCCCGCTCCGAAACTCCACGCATCCGGGACGCAGCGCCAGTCGCGGCTTCATCGCAAGCCACGCGACCTCCACTCCCGCTCGCACCAGTTGAGTGAAGAAGCGCCCGACGACTCGAGCGCGAGCCGCCCATGCGCCGCGGCCTCGCCGAGGCGGCAGAAGGTGAAGGCTCAGCCATGCCGATACTGCCGCGACGATGGCACCCGCGATCAGATCGGGCAGAACGCTCCGGAACCACGATGGTGCGCCGAGATCTGTGGAGGGCACTCCGATGAGCACCGCCCAGAGCCCTAGGAAAAGCAGCCATCGCCCGAGGGCTCCGCGCAGTCCCGCCGGCGGCCGTGAGAGAAGTGATCGAGTGTCCGTCCGAGCGTCGGCGTGACGCGGCGCGCCGTCACCATTGGCCCAAGCGCCGGGATCGTCCGGGCTTCGCTGAGTCCGGCCGGATCCTTGATCGCGCGGGATCGCCACTTGACCTCATCCAGCTGCCGAAGGTTGGCTGCCCGTTGAGTGATAGCGCACCCCGAGAGCGTTGTTGAAGAGATTCAACATCGTGATGAGACCGGTGATCGCGGTCAGCTCAACCACTTCGGCATCGGAGAAGACCGCGTGGACCTTCTGCCACAGCGATTCAGGCAGGGCATTCGCATCACGCGTCACGGCCCGGGCGTACTCGACGGCAATGCGCTGTCGCTCGGGCAGGGCGGCGAGATTGTCAAGAAGCTGCGAGGCGTCGTCACCCATGCCGAGGGCACGCGCCATGTCGATATGTGAATCAGCGCAGAACTGGCAGCGGTTCCTGATCGAGACATCGAGAATGATCAGTTCCTTGATCTCACGCTCAACAATGCCGCCCGGGTAAATCGCTTCGCTGACCGCCCCGAAGGCAGCGAGGAGCTCCGGCCGGAGGCTCATCGCCTGCAACATCTCAAGGGGAAGGTGACCTGCCGCAACTCGCGCGGCGCTCTCCGAGAACGCCGTCGAGTGTCGCAGCGGTTCGAACGCGCGGCGAACGGCGGTCGGCTCAACCTTGACGCGCATCGCTCTCCTTACTCCCAATCCTGGGGGACCACCGTCCATTCGGGATCGGGATCGAAGCGATGAATCGAGGCGACCCGTGACGCGGTCCGCGGGCCGAAGTCCCGCTCAAAGAGCACTCCTGAATGGCTGATCATGAAGGTCATGACCCCCGTCTCGCCGTACTCGACGGGCCAAGCGATCACCGCGAAGCCCTTGGTCAGACGACCATCGACGACATAGTCCATGGCGCCTCCGGGAGCAAAGCGACCTTGACCGAGAAGGGGACGGAAGTGGTAGCCCGCGAAACTCCGCCGCGATCCAGTGGAGGCGTCGCCCGGATCAAACCCCGAGTCAGCAAGGAAGGGGCCGATCGGACTGGGGGGCTCGCCGTCACTCGTCTCCCAATAGAGCCCGTCGCGACTTCCCGGCGTGCTTCGCAGGCGCGAGGCGTAGACACCCGGCGATCCGCCGTATCCGCCCGCTGCGTACTCACGCTGGGCGTCGACGATCGCGTGGCAGGCCTGCATGACATCGAGCTCGTTGCGACCGACCCGCCGCGCGTTGATCTCGTCGATCCCGGCCGCCGTGTCAAATCGCCAACCCTGGCCGGATCGCACCAGTGGAATCGGCAGGGGCCATCCATCGTCGCCGACTTCGACGATGACGATCTCGTCATCGATGGTGATGAACTCATGCTGGCTTCGGAAGGCCGTCACGAAGCGATCGACCATCGTCTGATCTGCCTCGGCGTCACCGGTCTGGAGGAGATCAACACCTTGAGAACCCAGAACGGTTCTCACCTTCTCCGAACTGAGCGGACTCAGCGCGTCAACGAGCGCCGCCGTGGCCGCCTCGGGGGTCTCATAGACCGCACCGGGAGTGTGGCAGCCAAACTGGACGATGCCGATCAGAATCAAGGCACAGAATGTGAACGCTTTCATCGACGACCACCTCCTCCACGAGATCCACCGCGGCCGCCACCGCCGCCGCTGCGACCGCCACCGCTATAACCGCCCCGATAGCCACCCGAGCCTCGGTTCTGGCTGGCGCCATACGAACCGCCGCCGCGGTTCTGGCTGAAGTTGCCGCCACCGCGGTTCTGGCTGAAGTTGCCGCTTCCGCGGCTGTAGGCCCCGCGATCACTGGCACTCCGGCTGGCGTCTCCACCTCGGTCCATTCCACCGAACGCGCCACTGTCACCGCGCGAACGATCGGCGGGGAGCGGTCGCGCGGTGCCACGATCGCCACCAGCGGCGCGATCTCCACCAAAGGATCCACTTGGTGCGTCGCGTCCGCGGAACTCGGAGGCCGCGCCCTGATTCAGGCTCTGTCGCCCCTGATCGGCTCGCCCCCTGAAGTCCTGCCGCGCCTGCTCGGCCTGCTGCTGCGTGTAGCCGCCGAAGCGCTGCGCCGCATCGCCGCTCCTGTAGGGCACTCCGCCTCGATTGGCCGGGTCGTGCTTCCATGTGCCTTCACCGCGCTGCCAGTCACTGCGCGAGCCGCTGACGGATCGATTGGAGTTGTTCTGGTAGTTGTTGATGTAGTTCTGGCGGTTGATGTTCTGATTGAACTGCCGGTTCTGGTTGACATTCACATTGATGTCACCGCGGTTCCAGTCGCAGTGCCCCCACGCGTAGCCCCACGCGAGGCCGCAGGCGACGCCCACGCCAAAGGAGATTGCCGCCGCGCCGGCTGTGTACCCCGGCGGGTACCAGTAGTACGGGGGATATGCGGGGTACGCCCAGCCGCCATACACCACGGTGGGGTCGTAGGTCGGCACATAGATGACATCGGGATTCGACGGCTGGATCACGATCGTCTGGGATGATGGCTCGACCGTCACGGTCTGCTGATCGGTCGATTGAAGATTGCCCTGCGCCTTCGCCTTCGCGCGAAGCGACTGAATGGCGTCCATGGTCGCCTTCTGTTCAGTCACAAAGGCATCACCCAGTTGCTGGGTCCATGACAGCTGCGAGCTCATCATGTCGAGTACGGTGGGGAAGTTCACAAGCGACTTCACGCTCGGATCCCACGCCTGGGACTCGAGGGCCTTCGCGGCGGCATCGCCTGCGACATTCGGGTTGGCCTTGACCCAGCGATCGGCTTCCACCACTTGGAGCGGATAGGTCGAAGCCATCAGGATCTGCGAAAGCAGGGCATCGGGATAGAGCGCCACGGGCGCGACGACCTGCTCGAGCTGGCCCTGATTGAAAGTGCCGGTCGTCCCCGCGGTCGGCGCTGCGGCAGGCGTCGCGCTCGCGGCACTCGGCGCCTGCGGAGGCGGTGCCGTGCTCATCTGCAATGCAAGCGCCATCGGCGCTGGCAGCGCAGGCCCATGGACCGCGATCATCGCGCCGCCGAACGACGGTGTGATTGCAACGCTGGAAGAGAGGAAGGCCAGGAAGGCAGGAAGGATTCGATGCATGTCGCCTCCGTGCACGGGAAGTCGGAGCGAGGGACCTCGCTCGTGCGAGCGGCGGGAGTGTATACCGCCGTCGCACCTTTGGCCGAGCGTCAATCGATCACTCCGGGCTCGCTGGGCGTCGTGCGCGGCGACAGACTTCACAAGACATCCGCGGAGAAGTTCACATTGATCGCGACCGAGGGATCACTGGATTGGCTCGGCCGCGCGACATGCAGCGATCTTCTCCCGATTGGATGTCCCTCGCCGGCACTTCCGGCATGAACGCTAGGCTTCCCCTGATGGCGATACCTCGGCTCACGGGCGATTGCTGGCTGCATGTCGCGTATGACGCGGCGGCGGCGATTGACCTTGAAGCGGCCGAGCTCGCCGTTTCAGCGAGCGGAAGGGCAAGGGGCTCCACGGCGACACGCGAATCCATCTCCGATCTCCGCCGGACTCCGCCCAGCGTGCAGTTCCGCCCGAAGCCACTGCGCGTGGTTCGACCGGAGGAGCCCATCGACCTCGATGAAGGCCGCGTTCGGACGGCCGCCGAAGTGGAGATCACGATCTACGACTTCGGCGCAATCTCGATCGCGCGGCGCATTCCCTTCGTGACTGCAACTCCGGACGATCTTCAGCGTCTCTCACTGCTGGCGGTGAGGGAGCACCCGATCCTCGAGATCCACGCGAGGTCGGTCGTCGAGAGCCTGCTGATCGAACTCGGTGACGCTGCGCGCCGGGCGAAGATCGCCGACCCCGTCGAGGATTCGATCGTCTTCCATGTCTCGAGTTGGGAGGGCACCGAGGCTTCGACGCCACCCATCTCCCTGGAGCGTGATGGAGAGTGGATCGCGCGTCTGCTGCGATCAGCCGATGAGCCGCTGTCTCGCGACGAGGTGACGGATGCCCTCTCCTGTGCCACGGCCTACGGCCAGCGGGACCTCATCGTGATCGACTGGAATGCGTCGCTCATCATCGAGCCCGACGCCGCCAGTTGCGCCGACCTCCTCGCGGTGCTTGAGTTCGCCAATGTCGAACTCGTCGAGATGCGCTTCCTTGATGATCGCCTCGATGAGGTGCTCGATCGTGCCTATCACGAGCTCTGGCTCGGCGGAGCGAAAGTGGGGGAGGAGACAACGCCCGCGAAGGCGATGCACTCGACCGGGTGGCGCGGGGCTTTCGCCGGGTGGAGCCGCGAAGCGCGGCGCGATCGGCGTCGCCTCGCGGCCCTGCACATGGACAGCGCGCTCCTCTTCGAAGGCGTGAACAACGCCATCAAGCTGCTTGGCGACCAGTATCTCGCCCGCGTCTATCGACTGGCGGCGCGGCGCCTTCATCTGGCCGAGTGGGATGCCGCCATCCTGCGCAAGATCGAAACTCTCCAGCGGCTGTACGAGAAGACCGCCGACGAGCAGGCGACGCGTCGCATGGAAGTGCTCGAGTGGATCATCATCATCCTGATCGCCCTTTCGATCGTGGTGATGTTCATCCCCGGAGCCAAGTAGGGGAAGCGATCCGAGCGCAAGGAAGCGGGGCGCGGAACGAATCCGCACCCCGCTCGTGGGAGCCCACAACGCGTCGAGGTGGGCGAAGGTCAGGCTTTGAGAAGCTGCAAGAACGCCGTCTCAGCTCCAGTTGCCAAGCACGAACGCGATGTCCGCGCCGTCAACCACGCCGTCGCCGTTGAGGTCGCCGGCGCATCCGGGCGCACCGCCGGGGCAGCTTCCCCAGTTGCCGAGCACGATCGCGATGTCGGCACCGTTGACGACACCGTCGCCATTCGCGTCACCGGGCGTCGACGGCTGCGTCACACGCGGGTAGAAGCCAGGGTTGCCCTTGTCGTTGCCGGTCGAGGCGTAGCTGTTCTGGGCATCGCCAACGGTGGCAAGCACCCAGGCGAAGGGGTCATTCGCGCCGAGCGCCGACTCCGGAACCCAGCCGCTCGAGTTCTGCGCCCGGATCGAGCCGGGGAACGCCTGGTCGCCGAAGGTGAGACGATCGACGAGGTTGCACGCATCGTCGTAGATGTTGATCTCGTCGTTGCGCCCGAGCTGGTTTCCGAAGGGCTTGCCGAGGTCGCCGATGACCTTCACCGACGCGGAGAGACCCCACGCGGCGCGGAAGGCGTCGGCGGCCGACTCGGTCACGATGACGCTCTCACCCGGCGCGACCACGCCGAAGGCGCTGAGGTCGAAGGGACCGTCAGGACCGCCGAGGAGATTGCTGTCGTCGAGCTTCCAGCCGGTCATGTCGATCGGCGCGTCGGAGAGGTTCGTGAACTCGACGAACTCACCGCCGGGGCCCTGGTACATGTACTCGGTCAGCACCATGCCGAGACCGCGCGGGGCTTCGCCCACGATCACGAAGGTGCCGGGGTTGCCGCGAGCATTGAGCGAGCTGTCGTAGGAGTTCTGAGCGTCACCGACAACCGAGAGCTGCCACGCATAGGCGTTGTTTGCACCGAGGCCCTCCGCCACCACCCAGCCGCTGATGTTCTGCGTTCGGATGGAGCCGGGGAAGTCCTGGTCGCCATAGTCGAGGCGATCGACGAGGTTGAGCGACGCGTCGTACAGGGCGATCGTGTCGTTGCGGCCGTAGTTGTAGCCGTCGGCCTTGCCGAGGTCGCCAACGACAGGCACGCTGAGGGGCAGGTTCCACGCGGCGCGGAATGCAGCCTCGGTTGACTCGGTGATGATCGCGCTGGCGCCAGGGGCAAGAATTCCGATGGCCCCGATCGGGAAGGTGCCGCAGACTCGGGCGCTGTCGTCATAGGACCAGCCGGCGAGGTTCACCGGGGTGCTTCCGACATTGGTGATCTCGATGAATTCACCATTGGCGCCGGTGTACATGTACTCGGTGATGCGGATCTCAGCGAGAACGGCAGTGGCGAGGGCGAGCGACGCGATGACCGCAACCTCGCTGCGAAGTGAGAACGGATTCGACATGTGGACTCCTTGAAGTGACGATGACGGCGCAACGACGCCGTCGGACGGGCGGCAGGTTCCGTGCCGACCGTCAAGCGTTCGTGTGCGGAGTGATGGCAACGATTCAGGATCGGGCGAGCTTTCCCTTGCGGCTCCATGAAGCCAGCGCTTGGCGGTGTAGACTCCGGTCATGCGCCTTCCGATCCGCCGCATCTGGCGGGCGTTTCCGGAGTTGGATCCCTATGACGATGCCCGCTGCCGGGAGTTTGTGAAGGCGGCACGACGGAGCATGCTGCGGATCGCGGCGGAGTTCATCCTGATTGGCGTGGTGTGGGCCGTGACACTGGGGCTTGTCATCGCCGCGCTTGCTCTGATGTCCAGGTCCGCACTTCGACCCAGCGCCACAAGCGATGTGGTGGCGGCGCTGCTGACCGCACTCGTCATCGTGGTGGTCATCGGTGGACCGTCACTGGCGGCGCTCTATGTGCGCGACCGATTGCTTCGGCGCCGCCTCGTTCAAGTGCTTCGGTACCGGGGGTGCTGCTTCAAGTGCGGTTACTCGCTTGTAGGTATGACGGTCCCCGAGTCATTGAGCATCATCTGTCCCGAGTGCGGCACCTCATGTACGGTCGACGCCGCGCTGGGGGTTCTTGCGCTGGACGGCGGGCTCAGGGTCATTGGCGACGACGGTCGATTCTCGATTCGGCATCAGAGCCTGTGGACATCAGAGCGCCGTCGGCGGTGGCTCCGGCGCGGCCTTGCGATGGCTGCGGCGAGCGTGTTTCTGGCCGTGCTGGCGGCCGGGCTCTATGAGGTCCGTGTGCGGCGACAGGCAGCGCAGGCCCGTGCGGAGGCGCCGACGGCGGCGGACATGACGGCCCTGATAGAGCGGTCGAGGCCTGGATTCGCCCGAGTGATCGACCCCAAGGCGCATGCGATCATCCGCCGGATCAGTCCGGAGCTCGACCGCGTCGAACAGCAGGTCAAACTGGAGATGAACCTCAGCCCTGGGGAATTGGTGGACTTCTCCAAGCTGCACGGGGATTCGCCACTGGGCGAGGGCGCGAGTCAGGCTCAGATCGAACAGGAGTCGATGTGGATCGCGCTCTCGCGTCGAGTCTTCGACGCCCTTGAATCAGAGGTCGAGCTGGCCGACGAGCTCGCGAGCATCCGGCACCTTCCGCGAGAGGTGCGCGATCTCGAGATTCCGCCATCGCAGTTCTTCGGAACCGTGCTCCCCCATCTGGCGGGCAGCCGCAAGGTCACTCGCTACATGGGATCGCGCATGCTCGAGGCCGTCGAGCGCGGCGACATCGAGCGGGCGGCATCAACGCTCGAGACGATCTTCGCGATCGGCGAGGCCTGCCGTGTGCAGCCGCTCCTGATCGAGGTCCTGGTCGGCTGGGCGATCGAGTCGTTCGGTCGCGATCATGCTCGGCAATGGCTCCTCTCCCTGCCGACCCGAGAGGAAGTCGATGCGATCGAGCGCGCGATCCCGCCGGCGGTCGACCCGGCACAGGCCGTGCTCGCCATCGAGGTCGAGGCGATTGCCCAAAGGGCCCTGATCGCCGAAGTGCTTGGTGACCCCTCGGTGGTTCGACTCGCACCGCTGGGTGGTGCGGTCGCGCAGCTTGGCGCCCTGGGTGTCACGCCACCCGCGGGGAGGAGCTTTGGCACATGGACGGCCAACCGCGATGCGATCGACGATGCGTGTCGCTACTGGGCTGCAGCGATTCCCTACGAGGAATTCCAGCGGGCCACGGCAGTCCTTCCGCCCGCTCCCACCCTGGCGGGGGCTGGTTTGGCGTCACTGCTCCTCCCGGGGCTCGATCACTACCTGAGCGCGGCGGACCATCAGCGTGCGGAGGATCGGGCGCTGCGAACGATGATCGCCCTCGAGCGATGGCGGCTGGAGCATGGGGCCTATCCGGAGCGGCTCGAGGATCTCGTGCCCACGCTCCTGAAGGGCGTGCCGATCGACCCATGGAGCGGGCGGCCCCTGTCCTACCGGCGCATCGATTCGTCCACGGATCACTGGCAGCGTGGCTATCTCCTCTATGTTCTAGGTCAGGATGGGGAGGACAACCTTGGTCGAGACAGCTCGGTTGCCCGCTCTCCGCCCGGCGCGCCACGCGGAGGCAGTCCAATGAGAATCCCCAAGGGCGAGGATGGTCAACTGAACACCGGCAAGCCTCTTCGACGACGCACCACGGAGCACCCTGATGATTGAAGCACCACGGCTCGGGCCTGTTCGGGAATCCGATCGCATCATGGCCCTCGATGTGGCTCGCGGTGTAGCGCTGCTGGGCATCTTCATGGTGAACATCGCCGCATTCAGCGAGGCGTTCGGCTACTTCATCGAGCCGGTGCCGCGGGAGGGGCGGGGCCCATGGGAACCGTTCATGTGGACGGTGAACAAGATCTTCTTCGAAGGCCGCTTCTATCCGCTCTTCTCTCTGCTCTTCGGCATGGGATTGGCCATCCAATACCAGCGCGCGGCAATCGCGGGACGAAGGTTCGTGCCGATGGCGGCTCGGCGCATGATGGTGCTTGCGGCGATCGGCATGGTGCATGCGCTCCTTCTCTGGTGGGGTGACATCCTTTTTATCTACGGGATCGTGGGCTTGGTCATGCTGGCCTTGATCGGCCTCTCCCCGCGCATCCTGACTGCCATCGGATGCGGCGCCGTGGCTCTCGCTGTGCTGCTCTCGATTGGGTTCGGAGCACTCCAGGTCGCGATTGAACGCCAGGAGAGTCGCCGGGCCGAGCGAGCCGCGGCCACCGACACCGTGGTCGATGCGGAGATCGGTGCCGGACTGGCGAAGCCAGACGCCAATGACCCGATGGGTGCCGCGGTCGAAGACGCGTTGTCCCGACCTGCCCAGGCCCTCGCGGACGATCCGGCCACGGCGCCGCACACGGCCGCGATCGAGGCGCAAGCCGCCGGGAGCGCGTCGAACTCCGGAGAATCCGGCTCGGATGCCGTCGAGAACGACCCCGGTGCAGCGGCGCAGCGGAAGACACCCTTCTTCGCATGGCTCGCCGATGTGCAGACGCGGGGCACCGAGGGTCCGTCGGACCCCATGTGGATCGAGTCCGAGACGCGCGCCTATCGCGAGGGTCCTTGGCTCGATGCATTTCTCTTCCGCGCCATGTCGTGGGGCTTCACCCTCGTTGCCGCGCTGACCTTCTTCGGGTGGGATGTGCTGGCGATGTTCTGCATTGGTGCCGCGCTCATGAAGTGGGGCATCTTCGAGAGCGATCGACGCCGATGGGCGGTGGTCTTCGTGATTGCGGCGGCCGTGGTCGCACTGCCGGTGTCAATCGCGACGGCCATGATGCTGCCCACGCAGGGGGTGACCTTCAACTTCATGGTCAACGCCCCGGTGCAGCTCATCTTCGGTCCCGTGATGAGCCTCGGCTACCTCGGCGCCGTGATCCTGCTGGTCGACCGCCGCCTCGTTCCGCGAGCCCTCGGTGTTGTCGCCGCGGCGGGCCGCATGGCCTTCACCAACTACCTGATGCAGACCGTGCTGGCCACGGCCATCTTCTATCACTGGGGCCTTGGGTACTTCGACTCGATGAACCGTCTGGAGCGAGCAGGCGTGGTCCTTGGCATCTACGCCTTTCAACTCGCGTTCAGCGTGGCGTGGCTCCGCTTCTTCGCGATGGGACCACTGGAGTGGCTCTGGCGCGCGGCCACCTACATGAGATTCACCCCGCTTCGGCGCGCGTGAAACACACGCCGACGAGCATGCCCGCGGTGCGGAGCGCGTCAGCGACATCAGCCCGGCACAGTCGAAACCGCGGGGGGGGCGATCGACTTGGCCGGCGGCGCCGGGCTTACTCCTCGATGACGATCGCTTCGACGGCGAGGTCTGATCCGCCCTGCGTTCGTGCCGTGGCGTTCAGGCCGACAAAGTTGCCCTGGCCGATGGCCAGCATGATCGGATCGCCCGGGGAAGACTCGACGAGCGGGCCGCAGAGCGTGAAGCGCGCCCACTGGCCCTGAACGCCGATCCTCGCGCGCACGACGGCGCACTCCGAGTAGGGCTCAATGGGGTGATCCATCTGATCCGGCGAACCGGGTCGAGCGGTGGTCCAGACACCACCCGGATTGATCAGCGCTTCATAGACGCACTTGCATCCGCAGTGCCATGGCACCTTCGGCTTGGGAAGCTGAATCTGCACATGCAGCATCTCGTTCGTGTCGTTGCGGACATAGACGCGCTCGTTGCAACTGCAACCGACCAGAAGCGCGAGAATGGCCAGCGCGGCCACGGGAAGGAGTCGTTGAATCATGGGTGGGGATCCTCAGAAGGAGTTGGCGTCGTGCGCCCGACCTTCAATGACTCTAGCAGGCGGGTCGCGCTCCCGTCGCCCTGCTCGGCGGCCCGCTCGAGGCGATCAAGGGTGGTCCAGGAGTGGGCGTAGGAGAACTTCTCGTTTCGAATGAGCCGCCACCCGTCGGGTGTTCGGACCACGGAGATGAAGCCAGGGAGCACCATCATCACCAGACCGAAGAGGAGGCCGCCGATGATCACTCCGCGCCGGACCGCGGTGGGAATCCCGGCGCGATCAGCAGCCTCGTTCGTTCGCTCGCGGACCACCTTCAGCCAGCGCTGGGCGAAGGCGAACTCGACGGAGAGCATCGCGAGACCCAGGCCGATTGTGACGATGCCCGGGCCTGGGAGCACCAGCATGGCAACGCCCGCCAGGACCACGGTGCCGCCGGTCACGCCGATGACAATGCGCCGGGCCGTTCGAACGGTGGTGTTGGTGAGCCAGTCGAGCATGGTCGGCTCCCGCGCCGGTGTGGAAGGGTAGCGGGGCAGGTGGTGCGATACCATCGACGATCCAATGGCCCCGTCTCCGTCAACCGGCTCCTCATCGGGCGGCTCTTCCTCGAACAATGCCACCGATACCACG
This sequence comes from Phycisphaeraceae bacterium, assembly GCA_019636735.1. Taxonomy (NCBI): domain Bacteria; kingdom Pseudomonadati; phylum Planctomycetota; class Phycisphaerae; order Phycisphaerales; family Phycisphaeraceae; species Phycisphaeraceae bacterium. The sequence continues at coordinate 181,274 of JAHBWY010000007.1, read as the reverse complement.
CGCATCATTTATTCGATGCTCGGTGTCTCCAAGGAGATCGAGCGCAAGCCGATCCTGAAGAACATCTCCCTCTCGTACTACTACGGGGCGAAGATCGGCGTCCTCGGCCTCAACGGGAGCGGCAAGAGCACCTTGCTCAAGATCATGGCGGGCGTCGAGCGCGCCGACGAAGGCAAGATCGTCGCCGCGCAGGGCTACACCGTCGGCTACCTGGAACAGGAACCGCTCAACGGCGAGTCGCGCACGGTGATCGAACTCGTGCGCGAAGGCGCGAAGCCCGTCTACGACCTGCTCGCCGAGTTTGATCGTGTCAATGAGAAGCTCGCCGGTGACCTCTCGCCGGAGGAGATGGAGCGGGTGCTCAACCGGCAGGCGGAGATCCAGGAGCGGATCGACGCGGTCGATGCATGGACCATCGACAACCAGCTCGAGATGGCGATGGAGGCCCTTCGCTGTCCCCCGGCGGAGCAGTCGCTGGCGAGCGTGTCGGGTGGAGAGCGACGCCGCGTGGCGCTCTGTCGACTGCTTCTCTCGAATCCCGACATCCTGCTGCTTGATGAGCCGACGAATCACCTCGACGCCGAGAGCGTCCAGTGGCTCGAACAGCACCTCAAGCGCTTTCCCGGCACCATCATCGCGGTGACCCATGACCGCTACTTCCTCGACAATGTGGCGGGGTGGATTCTCGAACTCGATCGAGGTCACGGCATTCCCTACAAGGGCAACTACACGGGATGGCTCGAGCAGAAGCAGGCGCGCCTGGCGGTCGAGGAGAAGCAGGAGAGCCAGCGCCAGCGCACGCTTGCCCGCGAACTCGAGTGGATCCGCAGGAACCCGAAGGGTCGCCAGGCGAAGTCGAAGGCGCGCGTGGTGAGCTACGAACAGCTCCTCTCGCAGGATGCGGCGCAGAAGGTGAAGGAGATCGAGATCTTCATTCCTCCCGGTCCGCGGCTCGGCAATGTGGTGATCGAGGCGAAGGGGGTGTCGAAGGGCTTCGGCGACCGGCTGCTTCTCGATGAGGCGACCTTCTCGATCGCACCCGGCTCCATCGTGGGCATCGTCGGTCCCAATGGCGTCGGCAAGACGACGCTCTTCCGCATGATCACGGGGCAGGAGATGCCCGACTCGGGTTCCTTCAAGGTCGGTGAGACAGTCAAGCTCGCCTACCTCGAACAGGGGCGCGACTCCCTCCCTGCGGGTCGCTCCGTCTTCGATGCGATCGCGGATGGATCCGATGAGATCAAGCTCGGCGGCGCGACTGTCAAGAGCCGCGCGTATGTCGCGCGCTACGGCTTCTCGGGGAGCGATCAGCAGAAGCTGGTGGACACGCTCTCAGGGGGGGAGCGCAATCGAGTGCATCTGGCGCGCATGCTCACCAGCGGCGCCAATGTGATCCTTCTCGACGAGCCGACCAACGACCTCGATGTGAATGTCATGCGAGCGCTCGAGGAGGCGATGGTGAACTTCGCCGGCTGCGTGCTGGTGATCAGCCACGATCGCTGGTTCCTTGATCGTGTCGCGACCCACATTCTCGCCTTCGAGGGAGACAGCAAGGTCTTCTTCTTCAACGGGAACTGGAGCGAGTACGAGGCCGATCGTCATCGTCGGCTTGGTCTGGCGGACGACGTACCGCCTCATCGCGTCCAGTACCGCAAGCTCACCCGAACCTGAGAGGCCACGGTCGCCCATGTCAGACTCCGCCGGATCTCCCTCCGCCGACACGGCGCTCCTCATGGCGGGCGTGCCCGCCAGCAATCTCTCGCTCTTTCATCGTGTGCGCTTTCGGGTGGGCGACCCCACCGCCTATCTCGAACTGCCGAAGCCCGCCAAGCCGCGACGCATCTTCATCTGCCGGGATATCGAGCTCGATCGCGCCCAACGCACGGTGCGAGCCGACGCCTGTGCCGCGCCGCGCGACCTCGTGCCCGCGGGGGAGCTCTCGGCGGATCGGGAGATTGCGACGGCGCAGGCGGTGGTGGCGTGCCTTCGCCGAGCGGGTCTCTCGAAGGTGCGCGCCGATCGATCGCTGCCGCTCATCTACGCCCATGTCCTTGCGCAGGCCGGAGTGGAGGTGGAGTGCGACCCCGATCTCGGGGTTCTCGAGCGGCGTCGCAAGGATGCGCAGGAGCTCGCATGGCTCGACGAGGCGCAGGTCATCACCGAGTCGATCATGGAACGGACCTGCCGTCTGATCGCCCGCGCGACGGCATCCCGGGACGGCATCCTGCACCATGATGGAGCGCCCCTGACCAGCGAGCGCATCTTCACCATGATCGACCTCTGGTGCATGGAGGCGGGCTGTGACAATCCCGGCTCGATCGTGGCATGCGGCCCGATCGGCGGCGATTGTCATGATCATGGCCACGGCGAGTTGCGCGTCGAGCAGCCGATCATTGTCGACATCTTTCCGCGAGTGAAGAGCAGCGGCTATAACGGCGATTGCACGCGCGTGGTCGTGCATGGCAATGTCCCGCCGCGCATCGCCGAGATGCACGCGGCGGTCATCGAGGCGAAGGAGGCGGCGGAGCGGGCCATCAGGCCGGGGGTGAGCGCCGACGCCGTGCATGGCGTGACCGTGGCCACGCTCGCCGCTCGCGGATTCCCCTTTCACAGTGGCGGAGCGCCCGAAGGCGCAGGAGTCGACTGGTGCGGCCTCGTCCATGGCACGGGACACGGGCTGGGCCTCTCGGTGCATGAGCCGCCGCTCGTTGATCGCGGCGGTCCCGACTTGGTTGAAGGCGATGTCATCACCGTGGAGCCCGGGCTCTACAGTCGCGAGCTCGGCGGCGTGCGCATCGAGGATGTGGTGGTCGTCGAGCAGGCGGGCGCGCGCCGATTGGGGCGCGCGCTTCAGTGCGGCCTCGTGTGGGCGTGAGCGGCTTGCGCGGTGTGGGCGTTCTCTTGGCGCAGTGCGCGCACTGACTGCATCGCTCGTTCACGGTCGGGCATCGAACTGAATGCTTCACCGAGTCCTGAGCCCCATTGGGAGATGGACCGGAGGACATGGCCCGGTGAGACATTGACGGGGTGCAGCCGCTCCAAAGGCAGAATGCGCACGCTGCCCGAAAGCGGCGTCGGCGCCCCCGGAACGAAGATGGTCGCCCAGCCATCCGCGAGTTCTTCGACGATGAACACCGGCACAAGGCCGTCGTCTGCCTCAGCGAGCGCCGGCCTCCACTCCTTCGCCCGACTGCGACCAGTGAAGCGGAGCGTGAGGCTTCGGAAGAGCGCATAGCCCGGCAGTCGCTCGAGCAGCCATCGCTCGAGCCGCTCCTTGACCACTCGGCCGATACTGAGGCGCAGCGCGACCCCGATCAGCACGCAAGTGGCGAGCAGTCCTGCCAGTGCGACAAGGTGCGGCTGCGGCATCCACCCCGGCAGCACCATGGTGATGGGGCGCAGCAGGCCGCCGATGAGATCGACCGTCTTCAGGATCAGCAGCAGGGAGAGGTAGAGCGGAAGCAGGACCAGCACGCCGCCGATGAAGGCGCTGACGACGGACTCTCGAATAAAGCGCATGGAAGACCTCCGATTCGGAGGCTACTCGTCGTCATCGCGACACTCGGCGGCGGGTGCGCTGCCGGTGTCGAGATCGTCGAGATCGGCGGCAAAAAGTCGGGGCGGCAGGCGACGCTCGAATCCCTTGGATGCCGTCCGGCAGAGGTCGTGGAGAAGCTGGTGGAGCTTCTCGTGATCGGGGATCGAATCGAGTGACGCGAGCACATGATCGATCTGGCGATCGAGGTCGAGGCCCGTATCAAGCAACTCGATGGCGGCATCGCCCAGCGCTTCCATGCCCGCCACGAACCACTCGATCGTCGGTTTCTTCGGCTGCTTCGGAGGCGGGACCTTCGCTCGGATGGTGATGGCGCCGATCGCTACCAGCGGCCAGCGCTGGAGCTTGGTGAGCGGCTCCCGGCAGAGCACGGCGGCGCAGACCTCCTGGCGGAGCGATGAAAGGCGAAGGCGCCGCGCGTCGGCACCGACGAGCGGCGGCTGAATGAGGTAGCACCCGGGTTTGACCGTGTCGGTGTCATGAACCGCGTCCTCGACGATCACCACGCGCCTTGAATCAAGGGCCTGCTCACGACGGAGCCGACGCGCTTCCTGGAGCGGCAGAGTGACGCGGGCCATCGTGTCCCACTGTTCGCTTCGACGGGCGAGCGTGAGAGCTCGATGCGCCAATCGCTCTGCCTCGAACCAGCGCCCAGCGCGGAGGGCTTTCTCGGCGAGTTCCATCGACTCGTCAATGTTCGGCGCGGCGCGGGAGCGCTCGGGCCCCGGCGCTGTCGTGCCGCTGGGTTCCGTGTCGCTGGTCACGATCGCTCCATGCCGGAGGCGCCGCTCCGCGACGCCGAAGCTTGCGGTGCTCCAACCCGGACGGCGCGCTTGTCATCGGTGCGACGGTTCTCAAGGGCTCGTCCATTGACGCCGGCGCCGGATTCGAGCACCATCGCGCAGAGGAGCTCGACCGGGCGACTCCGCGGGTGGGCTTCCCGGAGCATGGTGACCTTGTCGAGCATGCCGCCGCCGCGCTTCATGAAGAGCAGCTTGAAGGCGTCCCGCATCGCCTCGACATCCTCTTCGGTGTAGCCGCGACGACGCATGAGGACATCGTTGTGCTTGCGCACTTCGGCGGGATTGCCCTCGACCACCATAAAGGGGGGGACATCCTTGGAGCAGCGGGCCATGGCGCCGACGAAGGCGCAGGTACCGACGCGGGCGAAGTGATGAATGCCGGCGCCACCACCGATGCTCGCGAAGTCCTCGACATGGACATGGCCCGCGATCATCACATTGTTGGCGATCACGGTGCCATCGCCGATCACGCAGTCGTGCGCGACATGCGACACGGCCATCAGCAGATTGTCCGAGCCGATTCGCGTCACGCCGCCGCCATTGGCCGTGCCGCGGTGAATCGAGGTGTGCTCGCGAATCTGGTTGCGATCACCGATGACCAGTTGCGTCTCCTCGCCGTGATACTTCAGGTCCTGCGGGTCGCCGCCGACGAGGGCGAAGGGATGGATGACATTGCCGCGGCCGAGTGTCGTGTTCTGGCCGATCACGACATGGGAGCGGACCTCGGTTTCGGCGCCGATCACACATCGGGGACCGATGACGCTCCAGGGGCCCACGGCGACTCCATCGTGGATCTCGGCGGAGGGGTCGACAATGGCGGTGGGGTGGATCTTCGGCATGAATCAGGCCTGTTCGGAATCGACCATCATAAAGCGGATCTGCGCTTCGGCAGCCAGTTTGCCCCCGACACTGGCCCGGCAGTGCACGGTGGCCGATCGGGCGCTGGCACGAAGGGTCTCGGCCTCCAGGATCACCTGGTCGCCGGGCACGATCGGCTTGCGGAGTTTGACTTTGTCGAGGGAGAGCAGCATCGCGACCCGCCCGGTGTGTTCGAGCGTCTGCGAGAGCAGCAGTCCGCCGAGTTGCGCCATCGCTTCAACGATGAGCACTCCCGGCATGATCGGCGTGCCGGGATAGTGACCCTGAAAGAAGGGCTCGTTGATCGTCACATTCTTCACGCCCACGGCCCGTCGATCGCCATCCATTTCGAGCACCCGATCGACCAGCAGCATCGGATAGCGATGGGGCATGATGCGCTGGATGGCTCGTGCATCCATCGCGCGGCCGCTCACGAGCGAGGCGGCGAGATCGGCGGCGTGCATGCGCTCGCGCAGACGCAGGCCCAATCGTCGGTTGAGGCCATGTCCCGAGCGATGGGCAACGACTCGGCAGGCCACCGGTCGCCCGACCAGCGAAAGGTCGCCGATGACATCGAGGATCTTGTGTCGTACGGGCTCATCATCGAAGCGATAGGCGTTCTCGATCGGGCCATCCTCGCCGATCACCAGGACATCGCGCGGCGTGAGATGCAGGCACATGTTCTGATTCCACAGCGCCTCGGCCTCCTCCCGGAGGCTGAAGGTCCTGGCCGGGGCGATCTCGCGGAGGTAATCCTGCCGCGCGGGATCAAAGGAGAAGGCCTGACGCGGAATGCGATGGTCGCGCCCGTAATCGAGATCAAAGAAGACCTTCATTCCATCACCGTCATCGGGGAATGCCGCAATCATCGACTCACCCTCTTCGACGAGGATCGGGGCATCGAGATGGAAGACTCTGCGCGGTGCATCCTGTTCCGCGAATCCCGCCTCGAGGAGCTTCTCGGTGAAGGGCGTCGCCGAGCCGTCGCCGAGGGGGAGCTCCGGTCCGCTCAAGCGAAGAAAGGCATTGTCGATGCGAAGGCCCGCGAGCGCGGAGAGACAGTGTTCCACCGTTTCGATCGTCTCAGTGCCGATCCGGAGCGTGGTGCGTCGCTGGCGGGGCACCACATGGTGCACGCTGGCCGGCGCGGAGATCGTCGGCTTCAGATCCGTTCGTTCGAAAATGATGCCGGTGCCGGCGGGAGCAGGGGCGATCACGAGTTCGACTTCGTGCCCGGTGAGCAGGCCCCTGCCGCGCACGGTCACCTCGCGGGCGAGCGTCCGCTGGCGGTCACTTCGATGCATGACCATGCGTTCAGAGTCGGCGACGGCGCTCATGAGAAGAGGTCGGCCTCGCCTCCAATTGCCTCACGATCGCTCACCCTCCAGCAGGTGACGCAGGCGACGCGACCACTCCGGAAGCTTACGCACTACGGCCGCCTCACGCAATGCAAGACGCGCATCCTGCGCGGGAACGCCCGCCCATGTCGCGCCATCTGGAATGTCGCCCATGACGGCAGCGGTGGCGGCGATGCTGACGCCACGACCGATTGTCAGGTGGTCAGCAATGCCGACCTGCCCGCCAATCTTCGTGCCATCGCCGATCGTCGTACTGCCGGCAACGCCGACCAGCGCGGCGATCACGCACGATCGACCAATGCGCACATTGTGGGCGACCTGGCAGAGATTGTCGATTTTGGTTCCCGCACCAACAACGGTCTCGCCGAACTTGGCGCGGTCGATGCAGGTGCACGCGCCGATCTCGACATCATCTTCGAGGCGCGCGATCCCGAGGTGCGGCACGCGCCGAAGGCCTCGGCCATCGGGTGACGGTCGATAGCCGAAACCGTCGCCACCGACCACGACACCGGCGTGGAGGACCACGCGCTGTCCGAGCGAGCACCGTGCGTGGACCACCGCATTGGCGTGCAGTTCGCACCCGTCACCGATGTCGCCACCGGCGCCGATGCGCACGCCTTCATGCAGCGTGACCCCGCGGCCCACTCGGGCGCCTTCACCGACCGAGACGAAGGCGCCGATGCGCGCGTTCTCGCCGATCGTCGCGGTCGGGTGCACGGCCGCCATCGGATGCACTCCGGGCTCGGGTCGATGCGGCGGGGGAGCGAACGCCTCAAGCAGCGCGATGATCGCGCTCTCGGCGCTTCGCACTCGGATGATCGCACGACCGCGCGCCGCTTCACCGGGATCGAGTCCCTCCGAGAGAATGACGACGCGGGCTCGGGAGTGCTCGATGCGGCGGCAGTGCGCCTCGTCACCCGCGAAGGTCACCTGCTCCGCCGAGGCTCGATCCAGCGCGTCGATGCCTCGAACGGGCAGATCTCCGGGGCCTTCGAGCGTGCCGGAGACGAGCGCCGCGACTTCCCCGGAGGATGCCGGTGGCGAGGAGCGGGCGGACTGCGCAGCGCTCATGGCGTCGCGGAACCGCCGCTCCGCGCGGCGAAGTCGCGATTCATCCGCTCGATCACCGCCTTCGTGATGTCGATTGACGGGTCGACGAAGAGCGACCGCCGTGCGGAGATCTGCTGCATCATCGGCCGAGGATCGGTCGGGGCGAACTGCGGAGTCGCATCGTCGAGCAGCACCAGTTGAATGCCCTGTTCGCGGGCGATCGCGGCACAGGCGAGCTTCACCCGGTCGTAGGTTTCCTTGAGAAGTCGCTCGCTCTCCCGCTCCGTCTTGATCTTGGCGAACTCCTGGTAGGCCCGGAAGCGCCCGATGGCCGCCTCGACCTTGGCCTGAGTCTCGACGAATCCCTGCCCCTGAGGTGAGAAGGCCTGAAGTTCGAGCTGGACCATCTTGACCTCCTGCTCGCGCTTCTGGAGTTCAGACGCGAGCTCGTCGACCATGGCGCTCAGGCGGGCCTCGGCGTCCTTGTGCTCGTTGAGGTTGTCGTAGATCGCTTCGAGGTCGACGACGGCGACGGTCGTCGGTGAGTTGACGCTGCGGAACGCGAGCAATGCTCCAAGAACGAGCAAGGCCGTGATGACGACGCCGCGGTGGCTTCTGAGGGCGCTGAGTGTGTGCATGGATGGGATTCCGGTGGAAGTCGGCGAAGTCATCGCGCCGGGGGGCGTCCGCCGCCGACCGCGTAGGAGTTGTCGAGGCGCGCCCGGAGTTCGTCGGTGATGTCATGCGCCGGACTGGTGTAGAGATATCGTCGGCGGGCGATCTGGTCGAGCGCACGCTGGGTCAATGGCACGCGAGGATCGCCACCCTGCAGATTGAGTTCATCGCCAGGTTCGGCCACCAGAACATAGTCGTAGCCACGGCTCTCGGCGAGTTTTGCCGCTTCCTCGCGCACACGCCGATAGATCTGACGCCACATGAGGCTCGCCTCTCGGTCGAGTTCGCCCTCCTTCATGGCGGCCCACTGCTCCGTCTCCAGTCGAGTGAGCTGCGCCTCTTCCAGCGCGGCGAGCTTCTCAGTGGCATCCTGCATTGCGTTGATGCGGTTCACCATCTCCTCGAGCTTCGCCTTGCGAGCACGAACCTCCTCCATGATGCTGCCCTGAAGATGACGGAGGCGGATCTCCCACTCCGCCTTCTCCTGAAGCTTGTCGATCAACTCGACCAAGTTCACCGTGGCCACGCGCGTCGGCGGCACGGAACGGGAGGCCTGAGCGCCGATCAGCAGGGCGGTGCTGGCGGCCAGGCAGAACCCAAGCACGATCGTCAGGGGGCGGATTCGCATGTCCGCATTGTACGGCCGCGCGAGCTCAGAAGGGCAGGGCGGCCGTGAAGCTGAAGACCTGCTCGATGTCGGAGTCCTGCTTCAGGATCGGCCACGCGAGGTCGAAGGCGATCGGTGCGGGGCCAAGCGCTTCGATGTAGAGGCGAATGCCGAATCCGACGCTGACGCGATACCGGTCGAGGGTGAAGTCGTTGTCGACGGTGCCGGAGTCGACGAAGAGCACGCCGGAGATCAGCTCGCCCAGCAGCGGCTGTTCATACTGGGCACCCGCGAAGAAGAGGAACTGACCGCCGACAGGATTGTTGTTCGGAAAGTCCGGGGCAATGATGTACCCACGGCTCGTGGGGCTGATGGACCTGAACTCGAAGCCGCGGAAGCTCCGACCACCGAGATAGAAGCGCTCGTAGGTGGGGGCGCTGCTTGAGAAGATGTACCCAAGCTGCGAGTTGAGTCGAAGCGTGCTTTTGCGGCCGAGGAAGTCCTCCGACACCGTGAGGAACTGCGTGTATCCGACCCGCGCCGCCGGATAGCTGTACGCCCCACCGAAGGCACCGTAGTAGCTCGCGGAGAAGTCGATCACGGTGCCCCGCGACGGCCGGATCGGGTTGTCCACCGTGTTGCGCGACACGGAGAATGCAGCCACGCTCAGGTAGCTCGGTCCGCGCTCGTCGAAGACCTCGATCGGCGTGAAGGGAGAGAAGTCATCGAGCCTGATGCGCTCGAAGCGCGTGCTCACCGAGGCGCGCCAGAGGTCTCCGAGCGTGCGCGCGAGCGTGAGATTGAGGCCCATGCGCTCTTCGCTGTAGGCGCCGAGGGAGAAGGCCCGGTCCCGGTAGAACGCGCTGACGCCTCCGCCGTAGTCGCTCTCGAACAGATGGGGCTCGGCGAAGCTGATCGAGTAGGTGCTCACATCGACGCCCGGCGCCGCCGTGATGTTGAAGGACTGGCCGGCGCCGCGGAAGGCGCGCCCGGAGATGAACTCCGAGAAGGAGAGGGGCCAGTCTGCAATGTCGAAGTTGGACTGAGAGAGTGAAACCTCTCCGCCGAAACCCTGGTCGGAGCCGATCGAGACTCCGAAATTGAGCGACCCCGTGTTGCGCTCCTTGACCTCGATGAGGACATCGCGGGTGGTCGGGTCATCTTCGGAGGGCGCCTGGGCGGTCACGCGGGCGTCATTGAAGAGCCCGGTGGCGACGAGCCTCGCCTGAGTGAAATCCGCCACTTCTCGGCCGTCGATCGGGCGGCCCGGCTGGATGCGCGCCTGGCGTCGAATGACCTTGTCGCGGGTCAGGAAGTTCCCCTGAATTCGGATCAACCCGGCGTCGTAGGTCTCTCCCGGATCGACCGAAATGAGCATGTCGACCTCGGCCGTCTCGCCGACGCGGTAGTAAGTCTCCTGGACGCGAACATCGATGTAGCCCATCACGCGATGAGCTGTCTCGAGGCTCTGGATCGTCTTGTCGATGAGGTTCCGCTGATAGACATCGCCCGGACGGATGACCATCAGCGCCCGAAGCTGTTCCTGATCAAAGACCTGCCGAAGTTCCGGCGCGTTGCCGAGCCCTTCGAGTCGCACCGAGCGCAGACGGTATTGTCGCCCCTCGGTGATGACGAAGATGAGCTTCGCCTCCTTCTGATCGGGACTCAGCTCGATGCGGCGATCAACGCGCACATCGATGTAGCCGCGATCCCGATAGAAGCGATTGATGGCCGCGACATCGTCAATGAGCTGCTGCTCGTCGATGTTGCCCTTCACAAAGAGGAAGAACCACGGCTTCGTCTTGATCTGCGCCTGGAGCTGCCGCGCTTCGAAGGCCTTGTTGCCCACGAACTCGATGTCGCGAATGCGCACGCGCGGCCCTTCGATGATGCGGAAGATGACGATGCCGGAGTCCCGCAGGCGCGTCTCATCCACCGTGACTTCCACGAGATAGTGGCCCCGATTGCGATAGAGCTCGCGGATTCGGAAGATCGACTGCTCCATGAGGAAGTCGTCGCGAGGACCTCCGGCCACCAGCGGAATGGCCGCGCGAAGCTCCTGGTCCGTCGCGGCAGTGTTGCCCACCGTCTGGATGTCGCGGACCATCGCCTGCTCGGTCATGGAGAAGGTCACGACCACCGTCCCGTCGCTCTGAAGCGTCGCGTCGGCCGCGACCGTCTCAAAGTGACCGAGGCGATAGAGGGTCGCCACATCGTTGCGCACGGCGGCCGCTTCGTAGGGCTGCCCTGCACCGATCCTCAGGTTGTTGCGAACTTCCTGCTCCGTGATCCGGTCGAGGCCGCGGATGACGACGCCGGAGATCGGACGATCGGCGAAGGTCTCGTCCTCCACGCTTTGCGCCGAAGTCGCGGCTGCCAGGTGAAGCGTGACCAGCAGGCCGAGAAGGGCGAAGCGGACCACGCCCCACGCGCCGAGGGGCATGCCATGATGACGGGGCCACTTCGACTCTTGGTGTCGGTGTGTTCCGAGGGAAGCGCCGATCCGTGCGGCGCCTGGCTCCAAGCGTGTCGGGCGCAACGGCGGCATCAAGTCTGCGGGAGAATAGCGGTGACCGCCACGACCTGCTACCGTGATCGTTCCCGCGTCGAACCATGACCATGACGCTTGCCGAACTCGCTTCACGGATCGGCGCCGAGTTGGCCGGCGACGGTTCGGTCTCCATCCGCGGAGTCGCGCCGATCGATCGTGCCGAGCCGGGCGAAGTCACCTTCCTCGCGAACGCGCGCTACACGGCGCATCTGCCCACGACCAAGGCGTCGGCCGTCATCATTGGACAGGGCATCGCCTCTCCGCCCCACCTGGCGCGGCTCGAAGCCGAAGACCCGTACTTCGCGTTTCGGCAAGCGCTGGTGTTGCTGCATGGCGAGCGGGTGCACCCCGGGCCGGCGGATGCCGTCGACGGGGCCGACATCAGCCCCGGCGCGGTGATCCACCCCGAGGCGACGATCGGCGAGGGAAGCCTGATTCACCCTGGTGTGGTGATCGAGCGCGGCGCCTCGATCGGACGCGGATCGGTGCTCTATCCAGGCGCCTATGTCGGCGTCGGAGCTTCACTCGGTGAGGAGTGCGTGCTCTTTCCCAATGCGGTCATCTACGACGGCTGCCGCCTCGGGCGCCGCGTCACGATCCATGCCAACGCGGTCATTGGCTCGGATGGCTTCGGCTACGCGACGCACAAGGGGCGTCACGAGAAGATCCCTCAGACCGGCATCGTCGTCATCGAAGATGAAGTCGAGATCGGCTCGGGGTGCGTGATCGAGCGGGCCGCCATGGAGGAGACGAGGATCGGCGCCGGAACCAAGTTCGCCGATCTCATTTCGATCGGGCATGGCACCCGCATCGGTCGAGGCTGCCTGCTGGTGTCGCTGGTCGGTATCTCCGGAAGCGTCGAGGTCGGCGACTTCGTCGCGTTTGGCGGGCAGGTGGGGGTGACGGGGCACCTCTCGATCGGTGATGGCGCGCGCATCGCTGCGAAAGCCGCAGTGGTCACCGACATTCCCGCGGGCGCTCGCGTGGCCGGAGTGCCGGCCATCGACCTCGAGGCCGCCAAGCGCAACGCGCTGGCTGGGCGCGATCTCTACGGCATGGCGCGGCGACTGCGGGATCTGGAGCGCCAGATCCAGCGAATGCAGCAGAGCCTCGGAAGCCAGGGCGCCGCGGCGCCCAAGGACACCCCATGAGCACCACCACCGAACTCCTGAAGACTCCGCTCCACAAGCTGCACCTCGACTCGAAGGCGACGATGGTCGACTTCGTCGGCTGGGAGATGCCGCTGCACTACGGCTCGATCATGGAGGAGCACCGGCAGACGCGCACGAGCGGCGGCTTCTTCGATGTGAGCCACATGGGGCGCCTGCGATTCAGCGGCCGTCATGCGCGGCGCTTTCTCGATCGCGTCTGCACACGGCAGATCCTCGGCATGGATCGCGGCGCGGTGCGCTACTCGCTCGTCTGCAATGATCGTGGCGGGTGCCGAGACGATGTCCTTGTCTACTGCTTCGACGAGGACGACTACCTGATGGTCTGTAACGCGGCCAATCGTGCGAAGCTCCTCGAGCACTTCGCCCGCGAGAAGGGGGACATGGTCTTCAAGATCGACGATCAGACGCGATCGACCGCCATGGTGGCGGTGCAGGGGCCGAAGGTGATGGAGGTCGTCGCCAGCCTCTCACGCGAGATCCCCGCGCTCAAGCGCTATCGCTTTGTTGAGAAGAGCCTCATGGTGGTGAAACTCATCGTGAGCCGGACGGGCTACACGGGCGAGGATGGCGTCGAGGTCATTCTCGGTGCCACCATGGCGAACCTGGCCCTGAAGATGCTGCTGAAGGACAAGGGTGATGCCGGGGCGCTCATCAAACCCTGCGGCTTGGGCGCTCGCGACACGCTTCGGACCGAGGCGGGCATGCCGCTCTACGGCCACGAGATTTCGGAGGAGTTCGATCCGCTCTCGGCGGGATTGCGCTTCGCGGTCAAGCTCGACAAGGGCGATGATGACGAGCGCGCCGGGCGTTTCATCGGCCAGGAGGCGCTCCGAGCGATCGACGCGAAGGGTCTGTCCCGGACGCTCGTCGGGCTCACGCTCGAAGGGCGCCGCAGTGCCCGGCAGGGCATGAAGGTCTTCCACAGCGATCGGGAGATCGGATTTGTCACCAGCGGGTGCATCAGCCCCACGCTCGAGAAGCCGATTGCGATGGCCTATGTGCCCCCCGATCGCGCCGCTCCCGGAGGCGAGGTGCAGATTGATCTTGGGCGCGAGAAGGTCTCGGCCCAGGTCGGCCCGCTGCCCTTCTACAAGGCGCCCCCGGCGCAGCGCGCGGGACAGTAAGGGAGTGCTTCGAGAGTTCTGCCTCGCCGAGAGTGAGCCAGCAGGACCCGGGCGAGGATGAGCGGCCCCATGAGCGCGCGAGCACCGTGGGTCTCACGCCGTGCGGCATGCGAACTTCGACACAGGAGCGCGATGCACGAGCCGGTCGAGGACGGCGCAGGCCTTGAGTCGACGATGAACTCGCCCCGCGCCATGGCGCAACGGCCGCGATCGATGGCCTATCGGCCGCTTTCCCAGGTTGTCGTCATTGACCGCGACGAGTCTTCGCCGACGCGCCCTTCCGCGTGGTGGGGTCCTGCAGGAAGCGCATCGGGCGATCGTCGTTCAATTGCTGCTGGAGCTTGCGCAGCGCCTCGACCTCGATCTGTCGCACGCGCTCGCGCGTGAGGCCGACCTCTTCACCGATCTGCTTCAAGGTCAGCGGCTCCTTGCCCTCGAGGCCGAAGCGCAGCCGCAGGACGCGGGCATCGCGCTCGTCGATGCTCTCGAGCAGTCGCAACACCACCTGGAACTCCTCGCTCTGGGCGACACAGGAGTCGGGAGGACCGTGACGAGTGTCCTCGAAGAGGTCGGAGAGATCCACCGCCTCGCCATCCTCGTTCGAAGGAACCTGGCTCGGCGCGTGGTAGGCCTTCACTGCGCGGCGGATGATCTGGAGTTTCTTGACCGGGACCTTCATCACCTTCGACAGCTCATTGAGCGAAGGTGGACGCCCAAGTTCCTCTTCCAGCTTGCGAGTCGATTCCTTCCAGCGCGCGATCAGTTCGACCATGTAGGCGGGAATGTGGATCGGCTGCACGGCGTTGATGAGCGTGCGCTTGATCGCCTGCTTGATCCACCAGCTCGCATAGGTGCTGAAGCGGGCGCCTTGGGCCGGGTCAAAGCCCTCGACCGCCCGAATGAGGCCAATGTTGCCTTCCTCGATGAGATCCGCCAGCGGGAGCCCGCGATTGGCGTAGGTCTTGGAGATCGAAATGACGAGGCGAAGGTTCGCCTTGATCATCCGCTCCTTCGCTTCGAGGTCGTTGTCATTGATGATGCGCCAACCGAGATCCTTCTCCTCCTCGGCCGTGAGGAGGGGAACATCGTGGATCTCACGCAGATAGAGTTGAAGTTCCGACTGCAGTGATTGACGCGACATGATGCTCCCTGACCGCCCACCCGAGTCGCGGAACCTCGAATGCTAGGGATGGGGTCGGCAGAATGCCAGCGCGGGGTTGCTCGAAGTTGAGACTGGCATCGGTCTCGCATTCCGGCGCGGATCATGAGGTTGGGTCGTGAGATGTGCCCGGAAGAAGTGGTCCGAGATTCAGGGCGCATCGCTGGCGGAGTGACGAACCGGGCGAGGCGGCGGGGGTGTTCATTTGGAACCCGGGATCCGGCGATGGACCTCCAGTTGCGTTGAGTTCCGAAGCGGCTGAGGACGCGACGCCGCGATCGCGCCGTCAGGAGGAGGGGCGCTCCTTGGTCGAAAGTACGGACGATGACAGGGGGGGCGGGTCGGCGGCGGTCATCGGTCGACGAGCGAAGGCGAAGAGCGTGCTCCGCAGTGGCGGGGGCATGACCCGGTGAAAGAGCGATGCGATTCGAAAGAGCGTGGGGCTGAAGGCGAGATAGGAGGGCTCCGACTCGTGGGTCCAGACCACCGGATCGAGGCCGGCCCTTCGAAGCGCCGCTGCCAGCGTTCGCCTGCGATTGCACCGGTACCAGGTGGGAAAGACATCGGCGGCGTCGCGGTTGGCCTGGACCTTCGCAAGCAATCGGGCCTTGTGCCGATGGGGGGTCAATTGTGACGCGATGGCGGGATAGCCCCATCGGTTCGGAGTTCGCGCGGCAAAGATTCCTCCCGGCCGCAGCACCCGGGCGGCCTCGGAGAGATAGATGAGCGGCTCTTCCACATGCTCGAGGACAAAGTCACTCAGCACCAGGTCCGCCGACCTATCGTCGACAGGCCAGCGAGCAGGATCGACGATCAGCCTGAACTCCGTGATGCAGGGGTTCGTCGCCGAGGCGGGATCGATGTCGATGCCGATGACTCGACGATTCTCGCCGCGCAGATCTCGCAATCGCTCTCGCCACGCACAGGGATCGGAGGAGATTCTGCCGCGGCCGCACCCGGCATCCACAACGACCTGGCCCGGCCGGAGGAGCGCGTGAACCCGGTTCATGAACGCGATCGTGCCATCGTGTCGCGTGTAGCCGCCGTAACGGGACTCCGGGAATGCCTTCTCGACATGCGAGTGAGTCGCCATTGGGACGAGCGCAGCATAGGAGGATCAATGCTTCGACTGCGGATAGGCCTCGGAATCTTGCGAGCGGCCGAGTCGTGATCTACGGAATGCCGTGAGGCGATTCCCAAGTAGTCTCCCGAAATGACCCTCTGGAGCGTCGTCGTGGGCCTTGGATTCTCGCTCATCGGAGCCGTCTGCGTTCTGCTGGTCATCGTTGGTCTTCCCGGCGCATGGATCATGTTGGCCGTCGCGGCGCTGATCGATCTTCTGTTGGCTCCGCGAGTCGGCGACGGCGCCGCCTTCTTCGGGTGGTGGGCGATCGGGGCCGGCGCCGTGGTGGCGCTCCTGGGCGAGGTGATTGAGACCTTGGCCGCCGCCGAGGGTGCGCGGCGAGGCGGAGCAAGTGTGCGGGGCGCGATCGGCGCGACCATCGGAGGCATCGTCGGCGCGATCGCCGGCACCATTCTGATCCCCATTCTGGTGGTCGGCTCACTCGTGGGTGCCGCGCTCGGCGCGGTCGCGGGCGCGGTCCTCGGGGAGCTCACCCGTGAAGGCATGCGCTTGCGCGACACGGCCAAGCCTGCGACGGGTGCGGCCATCGGCAAGGTGCTCGGCACCATCGCAAAGATCCCCTGTGCCGTGGTGGTCTGGCTGGTCCTTTCGATCGCGGCGCTTCTGCATGGGAGCGGCGCAGCGGTGCCAAGTGACGGCGGCGAGATCGAGCAATGGACCGTCGATGAGTGATTCTCAACGACTTGGGGAGGGGCGCTTCTCTTCGGACGCTTGATCGCTCGGGGCGAACGCATCACTCCACGCGGCGGAGACGCGTCGCCGGTTCGAGGCGCTCGGGCTGCCGGGCGTCGAGAACCTCGCCGTCCCTCTCGAAGTGAACGATCATCGGTGGTGCGTGGGGGCGCCAGAGAAGGTGGGCGTCACGCTCGGCGCCGGCGTGCCATCGCCCGTGGGCGATGGGATGCACGGTGCCGCGTCCTTCGCTGAGTTCGATCGGTTCCGTGAGTTCAAGGTAGAGCCCCCGGTGGCGGAGGATCGGCGTGAGTTCGACGCATTCGCCCGGAGCGAGATCGTGGAGATTGACCGTCGAGCGCCACGCCATGGCGCAAGGATCGCCGGGCGCCGGGTGCGCCTCCAGTCCCAGCAGCAGATCGAAGTGGCTTCCGATGCCGGGGACATCGTGCCGGAGGAGCGCCGAAGGTCGAGAGGGCTCGCTCATATGGGTATCATCGCGACCTCTTCATCAGGAGACCAGCATGTTTCGTGTTCAATTGATTGTTCGATGGCGCTCCGGTCTCGCTCTGGCCCTCATCGCGGCCGCTGTCATGGCGTGCCAGTCGGTGCCACCGGCCGAGAGCAGCGCCGCGCGGGCCAGCTTTCTGAACGATTACGCCCGCTACCAGGAGGCTGCGGATCTTCTTCAGCCGATCATCGAGGCGACGCCCGGTGTCTGGCAGGTGGAGTACGAGTACGGTCGCGCACAACTCGGACTCGGCAATCTCGACGAGGCTCGCCGCTCGCTTGAGCGGGCCAATGCGCGTGTGCCGACGAACCTGACGATCATCTTCACGCTGGCGGAGTGCTACGGCGCGCTGGGTCAGAACGCCAGGCTCTACGAGCTGCTGCGCAACGCGGGAACACAGCTTCGATCAAGCGAGGCGTGGATCAAGCTCGCGGTTGCGGCGGATGAACTGGGTGATCCCGACACTGCACTCCAGTCGATCAATGCGGCCATTGAGATCGATGACGGATTCGACATCCGTCGTGGTACGGAGTGCTACTGGGTGGCGAGCCAGCTTGAGGAGAAGTACGGCAGCAGTGAGGCCTCGTTGCGGCGCCTTCGGCAGGCGTTCGGCGTCAATCCCGAAGATCCGCGTGTGCGCCGGGCGCTCGAAGAAGCGGGCATGCCGCTCGATCGAAGAACGGCGCTGCCGCCGGGCCAGTAATGGCGCGCCGACCTCGCACCGATCCTGGTCAATGGAGTGCGCTCACCTCGCTCGTGGGTGATGTGGTGCGCCTTCGGATCATCCGGCTGCTCGAGCGCGAGGAACTCGGCGTGGGGGAGCTGGCTCGCGTGCTCCAGCTTCCGCAGAGCACCGTGAGCCGTCATCTGAAGGTGCTGCTGGATGCAGGATGGACGCACCGGCGACACCAGGGCACGGCGGGGCTCTATCGCGTGGACCCGGCGCAGCTTGATGAGACGGCGAGGCGAGTCTGGGAGATTGCGCGAGATCAGGTTTCCGCGGCACACATGGCGGCCGATGAGGCGCGCCTCGCGGGCGTGCTCGCGGAGCGGCGCATCGATTCACGCGACTTCTTCGGACGCCTCGGCGGCGACTGGGATGTGCTGCGCCGCGAGCTCTTCGGGACGCAGTTTCCCTCTCAGGCGCTGCTGTCGCTGCTTGATCCGCGCTGGGTCGTTGCCGACCTCGGGTGCGGCACGGGTGATGTGGCGGAGCAAATCGCGCCGCTCGTCAAGCGCGTGATCGCGGTTGATCGGGAGCCGGCCATGCTCGACGCGGCTCGCCGGCGACTGTCCGGCGCTCGCAATGTCGACTTCCGCCGCGCCGATCTCCAGTCACTGCCGATCGGCGACGGCCAGATCGACGCGGCTGTCCTCATGCTCGTCCTGCACCATGTGGACGCTCCTGCCGATGTGCTGCGCGAGTGTGGGCGAACGCTGCGCGCCGGCGGCCGACTTCTGGTCGTTGACATGGTGCGTCATGATCGCGAGGAGTACGCCCGCACGATGGGACACAGACACCTCGGCTTCGAGGAGCGCGATGGTCGCGCATGGGCTCGTACGAGCGGTCTCTCGCTCGAACGATGGCAGACGCTCAGGGCGAGCACCGAAGCGCGCGGACCCGCCCTGTTCGCCGCGCTCTTCCTCGCCGAGGGCGATCGCTCGAAGAAGTGACGCTCGGGCTCAGCGGCTGTCCTTGACCTCGAACTCGGCGTCGATCACATCGTCCTTGCGACCTCGTGATGGGCCGCTGTCAGCCTGCGACGATGACTCCTGACCGGGGCCTGCCGCAGCACCCGCTTCATTGGCCACTCGCCCCAGTTCGCTCGCGGCGTCGGTCAGTGTCTTGAGCGCGGCATTGATGGATGCCTTGTCGTCGCCCTTCAGAGCCGACTCGAGGTTCGACACGGCGCTCTCGATGCGGCCCCGAATCTCGGCCGGCACCTTGGCACCGAGCTCGTCGAGCGTCTTGCGAGTCTGGTACGCGACCGACTCCGCCTGGTTCTTCAGATCGACCAGCTCGCGCCGCGCCTTGTCCTGCGCCGCATTGGCCTCAGCTTCCGTGCGCATGCGCTCGACCTCGTCCTTGGAGAGGCCGCTCGAGCCGGTGATCTTGATCTCCTGCTTCTTGCCGGTGGCCTTGTCGGTCGCCGTGACATTGAGAATGCCGTTGGCGTCGATCGCGAACTCCACTTCGATCTGCGGAATACCGCGAGGCGCCGCGGCAATGCCCGAGAGATCGAACTTGCCGAGGGTGCGGTTGTCGGAGGCGAACTCGCGTTCGCCCTGGAGCACATGAATGGTGACCGAGGTCTGGTTGTCGCTCGCCGTCGAGAAGGTCTCCTTCTTGCTGGCGGGAATGGTGGTGTTCCGCTCGATCAGCCGCGTCATCACACCACCCTGCGTCTCGACGCCCAGCGAGAGCGGTGTCACATCGAGCAGCAGCACATCCTTCACATCGCCCGTGAGGACGGCGCCCTGAATGGCGGCGCCGATCGCCACGACTTCGTCGGGGTTGATGCTCTTGTCGAGTTCCTTCGTCTGGAAGATCTCCTTGGCGATCTCCTGCACGCGCGGAATGCGGATCGAGCCGCCCACCATGACGACTTCCTGGATGTCCTTGGGCGTGAGCTTGGCGTCCTTGAGCGCCTGCTGGCAGGGGCCCTGGAGACGCTTGAAGAGATCGGCGCACATCTGCTCGAATGCCGCCCGGGTCACCGTGACCTGGAGGTGCTTGGGGCCGCTCTGATCGGCGGTGATGAAGGGGAGATTCACAGTCGTCTCGAGCTGGGTCGAGAGCTCGATCTTCGCCTTCTCCGCAGCTTCCTTCAGGCGCTGGAGCGCCATCGCATCCTTACGGACATCGATGCCTTCCTTCTTGCGGAACTCTTCCGCGAGGTGATCGATCAGCCGCTGGTCGAAGTCGTCGCCGCCAAGGTGGCCGTCGCCATTGGTCGAGAGCACCTCGAAGACTCCATCGCCGACATCGAGGATCGAAACATCGAAGGTACCGCCACCGAGATCGAAGACGACGATGCGCGCGTTCTTCTTCTTCTCGAGGCCGTAGGCGAGCGCCGCGGCCGTCGGCTCGTTGATGATGCGCTCGACCTTCAGGCCGGCGATTTCACCCGCGTCCTTGGTGGCCTGGCGCTGACTGTCGTTGAAGTAGGCGGGCACGGTGATGACCGCGCGCTCGACCTTCTCGCCAAGGTAGTCCTCGGCGGTCTTCTTCAGGTCCTGGAGGATCATCGCGCTGATCTCCGGCGGGGTGTAGAGCTTCCCGCGGATGTTCACCTTGACGAGTTCGTTCTCTCCACCGACGACCTCATAGGGCACCAGCTTCTCCTCGCTCTGGACCTCGTCGTGACGACGACCCATGAAGCGCTTGATGGAGAAGACGGTGTTCTTCGGGTTGGTCACCTGCTGGTGCCGCGCCGGCTGGCCGACGAGGCGCTCGCCCTTGTCAGTGAATCCGACCACGCTTGGGGTGGTTCGGCTGCCGGAGGAGTTGATGAGCACCTTGGGCTGACCGCCCTCCATGATCGCCACGACGGAGTTGGTGGTCCCGAGGTCAATGCCGATGATCTTGCTGGACATGGCCGTCAGGAGTGCAACGGCGGTGCCAGCCTGACGAGCCCTTGCTGCGGCACGATGGCGGTCGACGGCGACCCCGGGGCATCGATCAAGGCGCTTGATCGCTCGAGAGCCCCGGCCGCCTGCCTTTCTGGCAGCGCGGCGTCACTCCTGGACGAGGGCCTGCCAGATCTGGAGATACAGCGTCTGCTGCTGATTGGCCGGAATCTCGGAGTGGGGGAGCACGCTTCCGATCCACTCATTCTGATCGCGCCACCATGAGACTGAGAGATCGCCATGCAGGCGATTGGCGCCAGTGACATGATTGAAGTCGGACTTCGTTCGAAGCCCATCAGTCACGAAGATGGTCGACCACGGGGAATCGATCATGCGGACGCGGCGCGTCGCCGGATCGATGTGTCCGCCGTAGTGATAGTTCATGTAGCTGCGATCGGTTCCGACGGTGAAGCCCTTGGGGTAGTTCTCGCGGTCGTGATTGCCCCGATGGCTTGCGCAGAAGAAACAGCGGTCGCAGTCGACATATCCACCGGCCCGCGATGAGAGCCAGCCGAGACCTTCCCACTTGTTGGCCACCTGCTCGGTGAAGCCGATCGTGGCCGCCATCATTTCCTGGGGGCGGTTCACCGTCGCGCTGCCGAAGTAACTGGGCGGCAGCCGGTCGCGGTAGTCCTTGGCGTAGAGGCCGAGCCCTGTACCGATTCCGTACAGGTTGCTCGCGCACGCGAGTCGCTGGGCCGTCTCACGCGCGGCACCGAGCGCCGGCGTCAGAAGAGCGATGAGGATCGCCACAACGCTCAGCGTGATCAGGAGTTCAAGCAGAGTGAAACCGCGCGGTCCTGCATTCGCACGGAACCGCCGCGAGGCGAGCATGTCTCGATGACGAGCCATCGGCATTTCAATTCGGGTCAAACGACCCGCGAGTACCTCCACCCGCACGACACCTCCCACAGGTATCGTAGCCTGTCCGAAAACATGCCACACAAATCAAGAGAAGGGTAGCAAAGTATGGACCTTTCCCATGAGTTTCGTTCGGGAACGGGTAGACTTTCTTCGGTCAAGGCCCTCTCGGCTGGACCGGCAATCACCGAGTGGTGGGAGTGTCGGCGTCTTGGATCCACTTGAACACGATGACTGGATGCTGATGAGGCGCGTCGCGGCTGGCGACGAGCAGGCTGTTGTCAACCTGTACGACCGCTTCGGCTCACTTGTTTACAAGGCGGCTCGCCAGGTCCTCAATTCTCGTGCGGAAGCGGAGGATGCGGTTCAGGATGTTTTTGTTCGGCTCTGGCAGACTGCCGACCGATTCGATCCACGACGGGCGAGGCTTGTCACCTGGGTCATGCTGATCGCCAGGCGGCATCTCATCGATCGCCTCCGTCGCAAGGGATCGAGGCCCGAGCGGCTCGGATTGGATTCTCAGACATCAGCCGGGGAGGCGGATCCGGAGGCTCACCGACAGCAGGAAGCGTCCGAAGGTTCCCCAAAGTTGCGGGAGAAGCTTCGCGAGCTGCCCGAGCTTCAACGAGAAGTGATCGAGCGGGCGTATCTCCAAGGCTTCACCCTTCGCGAAGTGAGCCAGCAGCTCAATGCGCCACTCGGAACTGTCAAGTCGGCTCTGAGTCGCGGGCTCCAGCGCCTGCGGGATCGAATGGGGTCCGAGAATGCGCTGTGATTCAGTTCAATTCGGTCAGGAAGAGGCGGCGAACGCCTTTTGGACCCGCTGGCTCCGGTGGCGCGGGCTTGTCCGTGTGATCGTGACTCTGCATGGGAACCTTTGGCGTGACCGAGCGAATAGGACGACGCCATTTTCAGGCGCAGTGGCCGCCGACGCGTTGAGTCGGCATCTGTCGAGGGTCGCTTCCCGTGAAGTGATCCCGATCGTCCGGGCGGGGCCAGCTTGCGAGTGGCAGAGAGGGTCGCCTCTTCGGCGACATCGGAGTCGAAGGCCATGAGTTCGTCGGAGTCCGTGTCACGAGAAGAACTTCTTGACCTTGCGTGGCTTGAAGCGATAGGTGTTCTCGATGAGGTCGACTGCGACCGGATGAATCGCCTCTTCCACGCGGCCTCGACCGCGCTTCAGAATGAGGTCCGGGCGGTGCAGGCGTCGGTGGTTGCCGAACTTGCTCGTCACGAGGAGGAAGAGCCTGCCGTCAACCTCCGTGGCACCGCGATCACCCGAGTGCGCGATGCGATGACGGCCGAGCAGGCGGCCTTGGCGCCTATCGCGAGCATTGGTCCCCGTCGTGGCGGAGCCTCTCCGGATCCTGATCAGGCCATTGAAATCGTCCGGCTCCGCGCCGAGTGCGAGTCGACGCGCTCCGATGTCAGTCGGTGGAGCCGTGCCGCCGTCATCTGGCGCGCCGCAAGCATCGTTGTCGGGGCTCTCCTTCTGGTCAGCCTCTACTACAACCTGGCGTCGAACTACTACGCAGTTCGGATCGGCCAACTCGCCCTGGATGCGAACGCCCGCGACGCGCTCATCCGAGAGCTCGGACCAGGCTACAGGGACTTCGTCGACGCCGCGACCATGGTGCGAGGGCTGGCCGCCACGCAGCGTGGCTTCAGTGGCGCCGCCACGGTCTATGTGAACAGTCGCAGCAATCAGTCGCTCGTCGTGGTCTTCGGCCTTCGAGAAGAGGCTCGATACACGGTGCGCCTGGTCTCCGACGATGGACGCGCCGTCAATGTGGGCACGATCGTGCCGAGCGGGCCTGTTGCGCTGCTCCGCGTTGATGGCGTGGATGGCATGCAGCTCGCCTTCAGTCGCTGGGAGATCGTCGACTCGGCTGGTGAAGTCGTGCTGCGGACCTGAGTGCAGTCCCGGTTCCCTTGAAAGTAGCGCTGTTGACTGCGGGCGAGTCCCGTCAGCCCGGGTTCGCCGCGCGGCGATTCCATTCAGCCTCGAGCGGCTTCAACTCGTCGACGAGTTGTTCCCTTTCGGCGGAGATCTTCTGGTGTCGCGCGGCGTTCTTCCAGAAGTCCGGGTCGCCCATCTCGGCCTCGATCTCCCGCAGCCTCGACTCGATCTCCTCGATGCGGGCCTCAAGGACAGATTGCGACAACCGAGCGAGCCGCTGACTCGTGCGATCTCGGGGTGGGTCACTCGAAGGCTTGGCGTTCGGCGCCTTGGTCGATGCGTTGCTCTGCGCTTTGGTTTGCACTTTGGCCTGCTCCTTGGTGTGCGCCGGAGTCGCACGCGGGGGCGCGGCAGCCCCGTCCTTGCTCGCCGCGCGGGGCGATGAGGAGGCGCTGGCTCGCCGCGGCGGTGTCGCCGATGGTGATGCGGAGGGCGTCGCCGCGGCGTGATCAGCCTGGTCGAGCCACTCGGGCACATCACTCGATACGAGCGTCCATCCGCCGCGCCCGTCGAGGACAAGGAGCCGGTCGCAGACATTCGCCAACAGGGCGCGGTCATGGCTGACCAAGAGGATCGTGCCGCTGAAGCCGCCATCAGCAGGGTCCGTGGCGAGGGCCGCTTCCAGCCGCTCGGTGGCCGGGATGTCGAGGTGGTTCGTCGGCTCGTCGAGCACCAGCAGGTTCTTCGAGCTTGCGACGAGACCCGCGATCACGGCGCGGCTTCGTTCACCGCCGGAAAGCGTGCGGAGGATCTTCTCCTGATCGGCACCGGAGAAGAGAAAGGCTCCGGCGAGGTCGCGCGCCTGCTGCTCGCTGGCTCGTGCACCGCCATCTTCCGCCACGATGACCGATTGGAGGTACTCCCAGACGGAGAGGGTGAGGTCGAGGTGCTCCTGCGTCTGTCGGAACCACCCCACTCGAAGCTGCGGCGAGGTGCGCAGGTCGCCGGCATCGATCGCCTCTTCACCGAGCAGGCAGCGCACGAGCGTCGTCTTGCCGGCGCCATTCGGGCCCACGATGCCCAGCCGCTCACCGGGTGTGATCACGAGGTCGAGGTCGCGGAAGAGGACACGATCTCCATACGCCTTACGCAGTGCTGTCGCCGCAAGCACCCGATCGCCAACGCGCGGTGCCGGAGGCAAGCGCACCTCGAAGACATCGAGTTCGCTCGGACGATCGACCATCTCGTCGCTTCTGAAGCGCTCGAGGCGCGTCTGCCTTCCGCGGGCCTGCTTCGCGCGCTGTCCCGCCTTGTAGCGGCGGATGAAGGCCTCTTCGCGACGAATGTGATCGAGCTGCTTGCGATGTGCGCGCGCTTGCGCGAGCTGACGCTCGGCGCGAAGGGCACGGTACTGCTCGTAGTTGCCGGGATAGTCGTGGAGGGCGCCGCCTTCGACTTCTTCGATCCGGTGGACGACGCGATCGAGCAGCCAGCGGTCGTGGCTCACGAGCACGACGGCACCCATGAACTCATCGGCGAGGAAGGTTTCAAGCCAGCGCCGCCCCTCGATGTCGAGGTGATTGGTCGGCTCGTCAAGGAGCAGGAGATCGGGCGACTCAAGCAACAGTCGAGCGAGCGCCAGTCGCCCGCGCTGGCCACCCGAAAGGGTGCCGACGCGCTGCGGGAACTGTTCGTCGGTGAAGCCGACGCCATGCAGTGCGGCTTCGACCCGATGGGCAACGGCGAATCCTCCGGCCGCGTCGCGCCGATGTTCGAGGTCCGCCTGTCGGCGCAACAGGGCGTCGAGTGCGTCGCCTTCGGCTGTCGCCATCTCGTCATAGAGCGCTTCGAGATCACGCTCGATCGACTCGAGCGCCGCAAACGCGCCTTCCGCAGCCTCGAGCACGCTCTGCTCGGGATCGATCTGCGGATGCTGTCGCAGGTAGCCGAGTCGTCGGCCTCGCTCCAGGTGCACGCTCCCGCGATCGGGCTCGAGGTCACCCGCCATGATGCGCAGGAGCGTGCTCTTGCCCTGGCCGTTCCGACCGACAAGGCCAACGCGCTCGCCCGGCTCGATGGCGAAGTGCACTCCATCGAGCACGACATGCGTGCCGTGGGCGAGTCGAATCCCGGTGACACCGGCGAGGGGCATTCGGAGATGGTACGCGCCATTGCGGCGAACGGCCCCCGCGGTGATGATGCGTCCATGCACAGCGATTCCGATCCAGTGGCCTCGCGCTCCGCGCACGGTCCATGCACGGCACGAGGTCGCCCTTTGAGGATCGTGGCGATCGGGGGGTGTCTCCTTGGCGTCGTTGTCGCGTCGGGGTGCACCGATAGCTTTCGGGTGGAAGCGCCCTATGACTGGGCGTGGGAGCGCGCGATGACCGCCATGACCGACGCAGGCTTCGAAATGGTGGTCGAGAACGATGAACAGCGGATGATCCCCGCGTCGAGCGCTGCCACTGGTCGCGCGTGGTTTCTTGGCTGGCCCGATCCGGATGCGGTTCATCCCTCCCCGCGCGTGATCTCGATCACCATCGAGCCGGTGCTTCCTCCCGAAACAGCGTGGCGAACGGTCAGCGTGAAGGCGCAGGATCGAAGCTGGGTCGCGCGCGCGGAAGTGCCCGATCCAGAGGTTCGAACGCGCGTGACCTGGATTCTGCGCGAAGCGCTTCTCGCTCCGGGCACGACCGGTGCGCCGAGCTTCGACCACTAAACCATGCCGCGGTCTCATGCGACCTGAAGTCTGGCTCAATGGCGCGTTCGTCTCCGCAACCGAGGCCCGAGTGCCGGTCTTCGATGCAGGCCTTCAGCATGGCATCGGCCTCTTCGAGACGATGCTCGCGAAGAACGGCAGGGTCTTCCGCGTCGACGCGCACTTGCGGCGCCTCGCGGAAAGCGCGTCGATCCTCGGGCTGACGAAGTCGATTCCAATGGAGCGCCTGCGCGCCGCGACCGTAGCCACGGTCGAGCGGAGCGGCCTGCGCCAAGCTCGAGTGCGACTGACACTCACCGGTGGATCGTTGAACCTGCTCGCGCGAGAGCGGCGACCGCCGGCCCACTTCACCACCATGATCGTGGCGCAACCCGCAGTGGTCTTCAAACCGGAGGCGTACGAGCAGGGCGTGCGCGTGCAGGTGGCGGAGCCTCGGCTCAACCCCACTGATCCGATGGGTGGCCACAAGACGGTCAACTACTGGCTGAGGCTCTCCGTGCTCCACGCCGCGGGAGAGGCGGGCATGGATGAAGCGCTCTGGTTCACGACCGGCGGGAGACTCGTGGGCGCCTCGATCGGCAACGCGTTCGCAGTGATCGATGGGGTGATCGTGACGCCGCCGGTGCGGAGCGAGACCGAGGGACACCCCGTGCTTCCCGGCATCACCCGGGCCGCCGTGCTGGAGGTCGCGTCGATCGAGGGGATTGCGGTCGACGAGCGTCACCTGACCCTGGCGGAGATTCTCGCGGCCGATGAGATCTTCCTGACGAACTCGACATGGGGGGTTCTTCCCGTCTCCTCGGTCGAAGGGCAGTCGATCGGATCGGGTCGATGCGGACCGGTCGCCCGCGCCATGCGCAGCGCGATCATGGATCTGATCGATGTGGAGACACGCGAATGACCGTGTTTTCCTGACGGGAGCGCACGAGGCCGATCCGGGCGAGCAACCCCCAGATCCAGGCCACGCAGAGCGCTGCGAAGGTGAGCGCCGTGGCGCCGAGGAGCGCCACCACCAGCAGGGCGAAGATGGGGATGGCCAGCAGCACCGTCGCGGCAATCCAGAGGGCCCGTTCAAGTCCGCCGCGGCGGCCCGACTGCTGCCAGGCGCGGCGCCCTTCAGCGGCGCTTGAGCCAAGTTGGACCCAGATTTCGCGGCTGAAGCCCATCGGTTGAAGTGTATGGGGCGGGCAGGGCGGGGCTCCCAAGGTCGAACATCCTTCGCCCTCTGGACTTGGGGCGGAGTGGCGCGCCGCAGGAAGCTCGAAGGGCTTGTGGACAAGATGGCGCGGGGTGGCGGTCGAGCCCGCTACCGTGTCTCATGCTCAGTCGGCACGCGTGATCCCCAGGAGGTGATGGCCATGGATGGCACGAAGAACGGAAAGGGCACGGCGCCAGCGCGCTTCGTTCACCTTCATCTCCACAGCGAGTACAGCCTGCTTGACGGGGGCAATCGCTTCAAGCCGCTGGTAGAGCGGGTGAAGGAACTGGGCATGGACGCCGTGGCGGTCACCGATCACGGGAACCTGCACGGCGCCTGGGAGTTCCATGAAGTCGCTCGGGCGGCAGGCGTCAAGCCGATCCTTGGCATCGAGGCCTATGTCGCGCTCGGCGATCGACGCGATCGGACGCACACCGGCTCCGTCGACGGAGGCTTCCACCTCGTGCTGCTCGCCGAGACGATGGAGGGGTGGCGCAACCTGCTGAAGCTCTCAAGCGACGCCTTCCTGAACGGCTTCTATTACAAGCCGAGGATGGACAAGTCGACGCTCGCCGAGCGGAGCGCCGGACTCATCGCCATCAATGGTCACCTCGGGAGTTCCATTGCCCACCACCTGCTGGCGTTTGTCCAGGGTGGCGACCAGCGCCACTGGGAGTCGGCGCTCGAGGAGGCGCGATGGCACGCGAAGACCTTCGCGCCGAACGAACGCGGCGAACCATGCTTCTTCGTCGAACTTCAACGCCACATCGAGGAGCAGGAGTCGATCAACCCGCTGCTCATCAAGCTGGCGAGGGAGCTCGACCTGCCGCTGGTGTGTGACAACGACGCGCACTTTCTGCGACGCGAGGATCACGACACGCACGACACGCTCTTCTGCATTTCTCTTCAGAAGCAGAAGGACCAGGTGGATCGCATCCGCTACAGCCCCGAGCTCTATGTCAAGAGTCCGGAGGAGATGGTCGCGCTGTTCCCCGAGGTGCCCGAGGCGGTGGCGAACACCGTGGCGATCGCCGAGCGCTGCAATGTGGAGCTGCCGAGCAAGGCCAACCACGCGCCCGTGGTCCGGGTGGTTCGTCCGAAGAGGCTCGATCCTTACGACGGAGGCGACCTGACCGCGTGGTTCAAGCGGGTGTGCCGGACCGTCGAGCTTCATCCCTTCGACGCGACGCGCGACTCGGAGAGTCCCGAGGAACTCCGTCGCGGCTGTGATGAAGCCCTTCGACTGCTGTGCGAGGCGGGGCTCATCTGGCGTTACGGGGTCGACGGTGTGAGCGAGGCGATCCGCGCGCGTGCGGAGCGCGAGCTCGCGGTCCTTTCGGGCAAAGGCATCAGCGCGTACTTCCTCATCGTCTGGGACTTCGTGAACTGGGCGCGGCAGCATGGCATTCCGGCAACGGCGCGCGGCTCTGGTGTCGGCACGATGGTCGGTTTCGTGCTCGGTCTTTCGAACGCCTGTCCTGAGCGCTTCGGCCTCCTCTTCGAGCGCTTCACCGACCCCGACCGCGCGGAGTACCCCGATATCGACATCGATCTCTGTCAGGATGGTCGAGCGCGGGTGCTCGACTATGTTCGTCAGAAGTACGGGCATGTCGCGCAGATCGGCACCTTCGGGCGGCTGAAGGCGCGCGCGGCCATCAAGGATGTGGCGAGGGTCATGGGCCTCTCACCGAGTGAGGGCCAGCGTCTCTCGAACCTCGTTCCCGCGGAACTCAAGATCACCATCGAGCAGGCGCTCTCGAAGGAGCCTGAACTCGCATCGCTCTACAAGTCCGATGAGCGCATCCGTCGTGTGATCGATTCGGCACGCGCGCTCGAAGACCATGTGCGCTCAAGCAGCACCCATGCGGCGGGCGTGGTCATTGCCACGCGGCCTCTCGATGACATCGTTCCTCTCGGGCGACCGCCGGGTGGAGGCGACGAAGTCGTGACCCAGTGGGATGGCCCGACCTGCGAGGCGGCGGGCCTTCTGAAGATGGACTTCCTCGGACTTCGCACGCTCAGCACCATCGAGCGGGCGAAGGCGCTTGTGGTCGAAGCGCTCGACGAGGCGGCGATCTGGCGCGCCGTGGGGCGCGATCTCAAGGCGGAGCGCACGAGCGAGGCGGAGGAGGCGGGCCCGGGACTTGAACTGGCGGTGACCGAGGGGCGGGAGCTGACCAAGCGACCTCATCCGCTTGATCTCGACCGACTGACCTGCGATGACCAGCGGGTGCTGGCCCTCTTCCGTCGCGGCGAAACGCAGGGGATCTTTCAGTTTGAATCAGGCGGCATGCGCAAGCTGCTGGTCGACATGCAGCCCGATCGACTGGAGGACCTGATTGCCGCCAACGCGCTCTTCCGGCCAGGGCCGATGGAGCTGATTCCCCAATACAACGCGCGCAAGCATGGCCGAGAACCGGTGCCGAGCATTCACCCGGTGGTCGATGAGATCACGCGAGAGACCTACGGCATCATGGTCTATCAGGAGCAGGTGATGCAGGTGCTGCACCAGCTCGGCGGCATTCCGCTCCGCGCCGCGTACACGATCATCAAGGCGATCTCGAAGAAGAAGAAGGAGGCCATCGAGAAGGCGCGGAGTGAGTTCGTGGATGGGGCCGGCACGCGCGGCGTGGCGGTGTCGATGGCACGCGATCTCTTCGATCTGATCCTCAAGTTCGCCGAGTACGGCTTCAACAAGAGCCACTCCACCGGGTACGCCATCATCGCCTACCAGACGGCGTACCTGAAGACCTACTTCCCGGCACAGTACATGGCCGCGGTGCTCTCGTTCGAGAGTCAGGCGCGCAAGGTCGAGGAGTGGGCGGTCTATCTTGAAGAGTGTCGCCGCGTGCCCTTCGCGGATCATGCGCCGGATCGGCCGCACATCGGCGTCGATGTCAAGCCCCCCGATGTCAATCTCTCGAAGGCGGACTTTGCCGTCGTCTTCACGCCGGGCGAGGCACGCGACGCGCTGCATGGGCACATCCGCTTCGGACTCCAGGCGATCAAGGGCGCCGGTGAAGGTGCGATCCGCGCGATCATCGCCGAGCGGGATGCGAGGGGCCCGTTCAAGGACATCTTCGACTTCTGCGGGCGCGTCGATCTTCGAAGTGTCAATCGCGCCACCGTCGAACGATTGGTTGCTGCCGGCGCGTTTGACGGCTTGCATGGCGTGGAGGCCCGCGCGTCGCTGGTGGCCACCATTCCCGACGCGATGGCGGCTGGCCAGGCGCTGGCCAAGGATCGTCGCAGCGGTCAGATGAGTTTGCTCGGCGACTTCGAACTCTCCGCACCCGAGACGGCGTCATCGTTCGTCGGCACGCTGCGCCGGGTGGAGCCATGGGATCGCATCACGGCGCTGCAGAAGGAGCGCGACAGTCTCGGGTTCCATGTGAGCGGGCACCCGCTCGATGAACATCGCCGACTCATGGAGGTCTTCTGCAACGCCGATACGGCCTTGATTCAGGATCGACCCGAGGATGCGCCGGTCGTCATGGCGGCGGTGGTGACAAGCGTGCGCCCCATCTTCAGCAAGGGTGGGCGCGACTCGGGCAGCGGCGAGCAGGGCAAGAAGATGGCGATGATCACCCTTGCCGATCGCGCCGGCGTGATCGACGGCGTCTGTTTCAGCGAGGTCTTCGCGAAGCACGGCTCGCTGCTCGTGAACGACAAGCTGGTGGTGGTGGCGGGCTTCGTCGATCGCCGTCGCGCTGAGCCCGCAATCCGCGTCGAGCGGATCCTGGCAATCGAAGACACCGCGGCGCACTGTTCGACAGGTCTCGACATTGTGCTTTCGCTGCCAGCAAGCGATGCTGATGAGCCGATCGAGCCGGTGCTCGAGATGATCGCGGGACACCTTCGCATGGCTGCGGGCTCCTTTGCCGCGACGCGCGGGCGGCCCGTGGAGGTGCTCATTCAGTTGGTCCTTGGTGACCGCGTCGCCGTGCTCTCGTCGCCGTCACTTCGAGTGGTGCCGGAGGCCGCGCTCATTCGGCGGCTGCGCGAGGCGGTCGGCAAGCGGGGCTCGGTTCGCGTCCGCGGCGGCTGGGTGCCGGCGCGACCGGAGCCGCCATGGAAGAAGAATCGCGTCGCAGCCATGGCAGGCGCTGTGGAGTAGCACCCCCGCAGCGCGTCACCCACCCGGGCTCCGCGGGGCACTCCCTCCAAGGTCTCGCGCCTTCGATGGCCGACCGGTTACGGGCAGAGGCGCCGCGCCACCCAGCCTCCGAGGCCCGGCGTGCACTGATATCGCACGCGGTCATGCACGCGGTGGGGATCGCCCTGCCAGAACTCAATCGCATCGATGGCGACCCGGTAGCCGCCCCAATGGGGCGGCCGCGGCACTGGCTTGTCCCGGAAGATCTCGTCCGCTTCGCGGATTCGTCGGGCGAGCTCAGCGCGGTTCTCCACCGGACGACTCTGTTCACTTGCCCAGCTCCCAAGCCGACTCTCGCGCGGGCGGCTCTCCCAGTACTCATCGCTCTCCGTGTCGCTCGTGTGCGAGGCGTGTCCCTCGATGCGCACCTGTCGTTCGAGCAGATCCCAGTGGAACAGCAGGGCGACACGACGATTGCTCTCGATCGCCTCACCCTTCTTGCTGTGGCGATTGGTGAAAAAGACCGCGCCTCGCTCATCGAAGCCGCGCAGGAGCACGATGCGCGCCGAGGGCGTGCCGGTCGAATCGACCGTCGCCAGACACATCGCGTTCGGGTTCGGCACGGGAAGCTGGAGCGCATCTTCGAACCACTTCATAAAGGCCGGAATCGGATCGGCGGGCGGCTCCTCGAAGTCGAAGGGCGTGGGTGTGAAGGTGAGCTTCGGACGGGGGCCGGCATGTGGGCGCGTGATCGTCATGAATCAGGGCTCCTTCCGCGGTGGAGAGTCATTCATACCGAAGGTTTCGAGCCAGGCGTCGACGGACTCGGGCGCGAGTGGCACACTGCGATCAACACCGCTGCTGCCGTCGCGCCCTCGCTGAGGTCCGCGCCGGCGCGAGACATCGCTGGCGAGGCGCTCGAGGAACTCCTCGCCACGCATGATGCGGCAGCCGAAAGACCGGACGCCGGACTGGACCCGGCGATCGTTCGAGATCACATCGATGCGACGGGCGAAGCTCGAGGTCGATGCAATCTCGATGATGACCTCGTCGGCGCTGCGGCGTCCGGTGTGAATGAGAGAGATGTCGAGGTTCGGAAACGGGCGCCGCTCGCCGGGGGCTCCGCCATCGCAGACCAGACGAACCCAGTGGTCGCCCCAACGGCTGCGGGAAATGAGCTCGGCAAGGGCCACCTCGTCCGGTCCGGCAATCTCCGGCGGCAGAACCCCGGTCACATGGAGAACATTGGCCACATCCACGAGAAGCGGCATGAGCACAGCCTAGGTCGGTCCTCACCGCCATGCCGATCGGATCGAGGAGTGGTGGGAGGATGCTGATCGCGGCGCCAGCGGCCTGGCGGTCCCGGGGGGTGTCGACGCCGCCGATCGGCTTTGGCAGGGGATTGGGGCGCCCCGCTGCCGGATCACCCGGCTCTCGCGGAACTCCGGGAAAACCGGCATTTCCGCGCGTTTCATCGCCGCTGCTGCAGCGAGACGGGGGCCGCCGCTTGCCTCCGGCGGTCCGATCCGGTTTACTGCGGGACTTGCGACGGGGATCGTCGAGGACCCGGGCGGGTCCTGCCCCGAGTGCAATGAAGGAAGTCCGCGCATGGCGATTCGCATCAAGTCACGAACTGGTGAAACCATCGAGCAGATGCTCCGTCGATTCAAGAAGCTCTGCGAGAAGGAGGGCCTCACCAAGGATGTGAAGCGCCGCCAGTACTACGAGAAGCCTTCGGAGCGACGCCGGCGCGAAATGCGTCGTCCCGCACCGCGCCCGATGCGGCCCGGTGCGCCGCGAACGGCCGGTGGCCCCTCCGCTGGACGAAGCCGAGAGGCGTGAGTTCTCGACGACCAGTTCGTCTTGCACCGGGGGCGAATGGCACGGCGGAGCAGTTTGCCTTGGATGCGGCGCGCCTTGTCTCGGAGTTGAAGTGCTCCGAGGTGACGCTCATCGATCTCCGTGGCCTGAGTCCGGTCTGCGACTTCATGGTCATCGCTTCCGGTTCGAGCGAGCGACAGATGCGCTCCGTCGCCCAGCGGCTCGAGGACCTCGGGAAGGAGCGAGGCTCGCCTCCCTATCGTCAGTCGCGCGATGGCGGTGATACATGGATCGTCATCGACTTCGTTGATGTCGTCGTCCATCTCTTCGAACCGGAGCAGCGCGCGTTTTATGATGTCGACGGCATGTGGTCTGACGCGCCGCGCCTTCGATGGCGCGAGAGTGCGGACGGAGCGGCGACGGCGAGCCAGCGCACTCGAGAGCGCCGCTGATCAGGGCCATCTTCACCCGCGCCATTGCGATCGTCCATGCTTCGACACGCTCTCCATGCCAAGATCCATCGAGCCACGGTGACCTACTGTGAGCCCGACTACATGGGCTCGATCACCATCGATGCCGATCTCCTCGATGCGGTCGGCATGCGCGTGAATGAGAAGGTTCTGGTCAGCGATGTCACGAGCGGTTCGCGCTTTGAGACCTATGTCTTCAGGGGCGAGCGGGGGAGTGGTGTGATCGGCGTGAATGGGGCAGCGGCGCGGCTGTCGGGGATCGGCCATCTCGTCATCATCATGAGCTTCTGCATCCTCGACGAGGAGGCCCTCGGTCGCCATCGCCCCAAGGTGGCGCTCTGCACGCCGGAGAATCGCGTCGAGCGCCTCATCACCTACGACGCGGGCTGACCCCGAACCGCCGGCGCGGTACAAGTGAGCCATGAGCACCGATTCCGCCACGCAGACTGGTGTTGGATCTCAAGAGTCCGGGTCTGGCCGGAACGCGTCGATTGACGCGAACTCGGCATGCCATCGACGCGCACGGTCGTTCTACTCGGAGGTTGCGTCGATCCGTGGCACTGACGATCGCGAGACCTTGCCGTCACCCTGCGGGGCGGTTGCGTCGACTTGGGCCGCTCGCGACGGCGACGCGCTCACGCAGGCCCACGAGGCACTTCGGGCGCTCGATGTCGCGAGCGATCGAGACGCGCTCCCATCGCGAGTGGGCGGACGATGCGGCGTCCGTACCGGATTCACCGGGCTCATGGCCGCGCTCGGCCTCGCCCTGACTCTGTCAACCGCAGCGCGAGCGCAGGTGCAGGAGACGCCGTCAGCGGAGTCTTCGCCCGCGCTGCCAGCCCAAGGCGACATGCCTTCTGCGAGCGTTACGCCGTCCGCGAGCAACGGCGCTCGGAGCAAGGAGCGAGCCGCGCTCCTTGAAGGCCTCTGGCGCAACGACCTCGGGCCGACGCAGCCGGTGCTGGTCCTTGCCGAGTTCTCTCGCGCATCCGGCGAGTGGGAGATGCGCCTCTCGATTCCGCTCGGATCAGTCAACGATCGCAAGTGCAATGACGCGGTCATCGATGACGAGGGCCGTTTTTCCGGGTCCATTGAGTTCATGGGCGCGACGCTCACGCTGCGCGGCGCTCCGAATGATGCGGGCACGGAGCTCGTCGGGCAGTTTCAGTTGGTGCAGGCCGGCGTGACGCAGGAGGAGCCCCTCATGCTCACTCGCACGGCTCGAGCTGAGAAGCATGCCGGAGCAGTGCGCTATCTCGGCGAGCTTGAAGCGATGGGCATGAAACTGCCGATGGCCCTCACGCTCGTCGATGACTCACCATTCGGTCCCCTCGGGGCCATCGACATTCCCATGCAGGGCGTTTCAGGCCTGCCGCTTCTTGTCACGCGCGACGGGGAGTCGTTCGTCTTCACGCTCCCTGTCGGCGTGCCGGCGACCATGAGGCTCGAGCGGCGCGATGAGGGGGCGCTCCTTGAGGGTTCCTTCGCACAGGGCCCGGTGCAGGCGCCGGTGCGCTTCACGCGATCGACGGCGGCGGTTCGCGGCTCGTCGCGTCCGCAGGAGCCGCGACCTCCGTTTCAATACGAGGCCAAAGAGGTCCAGGTCCCGACACTGGAGGGGCATGTGCTGGCGGGCACGCTTACCATTCCAAGGGGCGCCAGCAGCGACGCGCGAGTGCCCGCCGCGGTGCTGCTGACGGGCAGCGGGCTGCAGGATCGTGATGAAGCGATCTTTGGCCACAGGCCATTCTGGGTCATCGCCGATGCGCTCACCCGCGCCGGCGTTGCGGTGCTGCGCTGCGATGATCGAGGCATTGGTGGCAGCACGGGAGATGGATCGACCGCGACGACCAAGGACTTCGCCGCCGATGGCCGGGCGATGATGGCCTTCCTGCGCGCGCAGCCCGAAGTCGATCCGAAGCGCTGCGGCTACATCGGGCACAGCGAGGGTGGACTCACCGGACCAATCGCGGCGCTCGCCGATCAGGAGGAGGGGAATCCCGTCGCCTTCCTGGTGCTGCTCGCTGGGCCCGGCGTGCGTGGGGCGGATCTCCTGCCGGTCCAGATGCGACGACTCCTTCTCGCGTCCGGTGCATCAACAGAGACGATCGAGCCGATGGTTGCGGCGCAACGCCGCGTGATCGAGGCTGCCATCACGGGAGCCGATCGTGAGGCGCTGGCCGTCGAGATCGCGTCGCTCGTCACTCTTCAAGCGGCCGAAGCTGCGGCGAGGATGGGTGTCGATCCTCCATCGGCGCCGACGGCCGAATCGCTGGAGGTGATGGCAGCAGTTGAACAACTCCTCGGCCCATGGTTCTCCGCGTTCCTCATCCAGGATCCCGAGCCACCGCTCAGGGCCGTGCGAGCGCCGATCCTCGCCATGAATGGTGACCTCGACACGCAGGTTGACAGCGAACAGAACCTTCTCCGCATCGAGGCCATCCGACGCGATGCGGGGTTGCCGATCGCGACGAAGCGCTATCCGAATCTGAACCATCTCTTCCAGCCCGCGATCACCGGCGGGCCCGATGAGTATGCATTCATCGAAGTGACCTTCGATCCCGAGGCGCTGAAGGACATGGTCGAGTGGATCGTGACCGCCATGCAAGGCACTGCCCCTGCGGATGGTCCCTGAGACCGAGCGCGTCCTGAGCAGGTGCGCAGAGCATGTCATTCGGACTCGGACGAGGTCGTGAGTTGGTGACCAGTGGGTGGGGCTTCACCACGGCGGATCTGCCAGCGCTTGAAGCGGGGCGGCTTGGGCCGGAGTTCTTCTTCGGATCCGAGGCTTCGAGTCGCGCTCGTCGTTTCGAGATCGAGATCGGTGTCGGAAAGGGGGCCTTCCTCCTTCAGGAGGCGCCGCAGCACTCCGACACGCTCTTCCTCGGCATCGAGTACGCGGGCGAGTTCTATCGCTATGCCGCCGATCGCATGCGTCGCCACGCGGTTCCCAATGTGCGCGTGCTCTATGGCGATGCGATTGAGTTCATTCATCATCGACTGCGGGACGATTGCGTTGATGTCATTCACCTCTACTTCAGCGATCCGTGGCCGAAGAAGCGCCATCACAAGCGACGCGTGGTGCAAGTTCGGTCACTCGGTGACTTCCATCGCGTGCTGCGACCGGAAGGCGAGGTGCGCCTCGTTACCGATCACGATGAGCTCTGGACCTGGTATGAGCAGTGCGCCGAACAGGTGAACGATCGCTTCGAGCGCGTGCCGTTCGCGCAGCCTCGATCAGCGGCGGAAGGCGAGGTCGTCGGCACGAACTTCGAGCGGAAGTACCAGCGTGAAGGAAGGCCCTTCCACGCGATGACCCTGCGCCGAAGATCGTGATCGGTGTTCAGGAGTTCGGTCGTGCCGCAAAGAGGGGAGCACAGCGATCGGCGATGCACTCGACATGGCGTTCGTCGGTGCCGCAACAGCCCCCGAGCACGGTGATTTGCGGCCAACGCTCAATGAGCGACGCGTAATCCTCGGCCAGTTCGAGGGGCTTGCCCGGGTCAAGCTCCGTGGATTCATTCAGCTCGGCATGGCTCTTGCGCGAGGCGTTCGCGCGGATGCCGCGAATCCTGGAGGTCCATGGTCCTCCATCCTCGAGGGCCGGTCGGAAGTGGGAGGGATGGGCGCAGTTGATCATGTAGTACGCCGGCACCTGCGCCGTGGCGTCGTCCACCGCCTCGATGGCGTGACGCAGGGTTTCACCGGTGGCGAGCCGCGCGTTGACCTCAACGGTGAAGCTGATGGCGACGGGAACACTCAGTCGAACCGCCGTCCGGGTGATCCCGATCGCCTCGTCGATGGTGTTCAGTGTCATGGCGCAGAGCATGTCGACACCGGCATCGACCAGGGCGCGCGCCTGGGGCTGGTGGTACCTCTCCGCCTCATCGGCGCTCATCTGCATGGAAGGCACATAGCCGTCGCCGCGAGGTCCGAGGCAGCCGCTGATGACGACCGGAGTCTCGGGCGCGTCGAACTCGTCGCGGATCGGGATGAGCAGGTCCACGGCGCGGCGATTGGCACGGACCAGCGCCTCGGGTGTGTACCCAAGCCGCGCACCCCAGTCGGCGCTGGCGCGCCAGGTCGCGCTTTCGAGAATCAACCCGGCACCGTGGCGGCGTGCGATCCCGGCGAAGCCCCGGAAGTACCGCACGAGGATCTGCTCACCGTCCTCGCGCCGGAGCAGGGGGAACGCTGCAAACTCGGGAAGTTCGAGCCCATCGTGGAAGACGAGGGTCGTCTCGAGTCCTCCGTCGGTCAGGAACAGCCGTTCTCCAAGCTGCGGAAGCGAGTGTCGATACCGGCTCATCGAGCGAGGTCCTCCCTTCGTGGTCCCTTCCCGGCGGCCCAGCGCACGCACGCCGAGGTGATGAACGCAACGCAGAGTATCTCCGACCGGCTCGATCTTCACCAGCGCACGACACGCTCGCGGAACGGCGACGCATCATCGTACGCGGAGAAGACGAGATCACTCATCATTGGCGCCGGTGCGGGTGTTCCCTTGAACTTGCAGAGCCATCCGGGCTCCGGCACGGTGACTGTGTGGGGAAGCACATGTTCGATCGAACTCCACGCGCTGCGCTCCAACGGCTGAGCCGCTCGGAGCGGCATCGCAAGCCCGTGGATCGCGATCAGGATGGCGATGATCGCCCGCGACAGCCGCAGAGTCCGTGGTCGGCATTCATCCAATGAGTGTCGATCGCAGTGCTCGCGAGAACTCGAACGCACCGCCCGAGGATGCGGATGCCGTTCCGGCGGTGTTGCGGGCCAGGCCGGGCCACTCAAGGAAGCCCAGCAACGCGGTTACGACAGTCGGTCGCTGAGCCAGTTCTCCACATGGTCGACGCCGATGCGCTCCTGCGCCTGCGAGTCACGATGCCGCACGGTCACGGTCTGGTCCTTGAGCGAGTCGCCGTCAATGGTGAAGCAGTAGGGGGTGCCCGCCTCGTCCATGCGCGCGTAGCGCTTGCCGATCGACTGCTTGGGATCGAACTCAACCGGCCAGCGCCGGCGCAACTGGCGTGAGAGAGCCTCGGCCATCTCCGGCATGCCGTCCTTGTTCACGAGCGGGAAGATGCCCGCCTTGACCGGGGCCATGCGCGGATGGAACTTCATGAAGACGCCGCTCGGGCGTGATGGGTCGGGCGTGTACGCCTCGCACAGGAGCGCGAGCGTGCCGCGATCCATGCCCCCGGATGGCTCGATGACATGGGGGAAGTAGCGCTCGGCGCGCTCCTGGTCGAAGTACTTCATCTTGTCGCGCTTGCCGCTGTGCTCGGCGTGCTGGCGCAGGTCGTAGTCGCTGCGGTGTGCGACACCCTCGAGTTCGCCGAAGCCCGGCGCAGTGAATGGGAAGCGATACTCCACATCGCAGCACCCGGCGCCCTCCTTGGCGTAGTGCGCGAGCTCGTCGCGACCGTGCTCGCGAAGCGTCAGGTTGTCACCGGCAAGACCGATCGACTGCCACCAGCGATAGCGCTGATCGCGCCAGAAGGCGTACCACTCGTTCGCAGTCGACGGGTGAATGAAGAACTCGATCTCCGCCTGCTCGAACTCGCGGCTTCTGAAGGTGAAGTTGCGGGGCGTGACCTCGTTGCGGAAGGCCTTGCCGATCTGAGCGATGCCGAAGGGCACGCGCACGCGCGTCGAGTCGACGACATTCTGAAAGTTGGCGAAGATGCCCTGCGCCGTTTCGGGTCGCAGGTAGGCGCGGGCGTCGTCGTCGCGGATGGCGCCGACGAAGGTCTCGAACATCAGATTGAACTGCCGCGGCTCGGTGAGGGTGCCGGGCTCCTTCGCGTCCGGGCCCACGGCGCGCGAGCGCTCCTCGGCCGAGAGATGCGTGAAGGGCCGGACCTGATGACGCACCGAGTCGAGTGAATCGCGCTTCTCGTACTTGGTGAGCGCCTTCTCTGCGCGGGCGAGCGAGTCGGCATCGCCCTCGACAAAGACATGGATGCGGGCGCTGGGCTCGACGGCGCCGAGAGCGAGCAGGTGATCGGCGCGATATCGCAGCTTGGTTTCACGGCAATCGACCATCGGGTCGTTGAAGCCGCCGACATGCCCGGAGGCGATCCAGACCTTCGGGTTCATGATGATGGTGCAGTCGACGCCCACGATGTCGACGGGCTTGCCATCGGGCCCGCGAAGTTCGCGGCGGACCATGTCCTCCCACCATGCGTTCTTCAGGTTGCGCTTGAGCTCCGTGCCGAGCGGACCGTAATCCCAGAATCCGTTGATGCCGCCGTAGATTTCGCTCGAGCCGAAGATGAATCCTCGGCGGCGGCAGAGGGAGACGATCTCATCCATTGACGGAGTCCTGGATGATGGGGGGACGCTAGGGCTGAATTCCGGTGCGGACATGGGGCGGGCATGGTATCCGCGAACGGAGACATGATCGAAGAGGCGAACTCGGCGCGGCAGGGGTCGCATTCGGATGTGCATGCTGAGTTGAGCACGCCGCGCCGAGCTGTTTCGAACGCCCGACCCTGCGGCCTTCAGGACATGCGTGGTCGATGACGCATGGCACCCTCCTCGCTCTGGCGTGGCGAATGCACGGAAAGCGACTCCGTACACTCGCGTGCATGGCTGAGAGCAACATGGGTGGTCGACATCTCGTGGTCACCGGCGGTGCTGGCGCCCTCGGTGCGGCCGTGGCGCGGTCTCTGGTTCAGAGCGGCGCCACCGTCACGGTGCTCGACCGAGTCAAGCCGCAGGCGAACGCCCTGCCGCCGTCGGTGCGCTCGTTCGAGGTCGATCTCAGTGACGAGGCTTCGGTTCGCCGAGCGTTTGAAGCGCTCGAGCGACTCGATGGATCGATTCACTGCGCTGGTGGCTTCGGCATGACTCCGATTTCGGAGACTTCGCTCGCCGACTTCGAGGCGATGTGGCGCATGAACACCGTGAGTTGCTATCTCTGCTGTCGCGAGGCGGTGCGCGCGATGCGCCGCAGCGCGCCGTTGGCGAGCGGCTCTCACGGCGGAGGTGACGGCCGGCATCGCGGCGCGGAGCCGAGCGATGCGGCACCTGCGGCACGCCGTGAGGTCGATGCGGGACGCGGCGGAATGCCGCGTGGCTGGATTGTGAATGTCGCCGCTCGGCCGGCGCTTCAGCCGGTGGGCGGCATGACCGCCTATTCGGCGAGCAAGGCGGCCGTGGTCAGCCTGACCCAATCGCTTGCAGTCGAGCTTCTCAGTGAGGGCATTCTCGTCAATGCCGTGGCACCGTCGATGATGGACACGCCGAGCAATCGAAGCGCCATGCCCGATGCCGACCACTCGAAGTGGCCGAGCGTTGACGATGTCGCCTCGGTGATTCGGGCCCTCGCCTCGCCGCGCAATCGCGTCACCAGCGGCGCGATCGTGCCGGTCTATGGCGCTGCGTGAGTCATGAGAGCCGTGTGAGCTGTGAGTTCCGGCTCCGGCATCACGGTCACGACGGTCCGTTGACAACATTCAGCGAAGCAACACCGGGGTCGGATCGCGTCAATCACGAGCCGGGTCGCCGCGACTCCAGACCGATCGGCCACGCCGAAGGCGATGCCGGGCTCACTCCGGCGGCTTGTTGAAGCCGCAGAGGGTGAGGAACTCCATGCGGGCGGCAGGGCTCGACAGGAAGGTGCCGTGCAGCTTGCTGGTGGTCGTCACTGCGCCGGGCTGCTGCACGCCTCGATAGCACATGCAGAAGTGTCGGCACTGGAGAATGACGCCCACGCCGTGCGGCTTGAGCACTTCCTTGATGGTCCCCGCGATCTGCGCGGTCAGCTTCTCCTGGACTTGCAGTCGCTTGGAGAAGATCTCGACCACACGCGCGAGCTTCGAGAGGCCCACCACGCGGCCGTTGGGGATGTAGCCGACATGGGCACGGCCGACGAAGGGCACCATGTGGTGTTCGCAATGGCTGTGCACTTCGATGTTCGTCAGCAGGACGAGCTCGTCGTAGCCCTCGACCTCGCTGAAGGTCTTGCGCAGCGGCTCGGCGGGGTCCATGCCGTATCCGCGGAAGTGTTCGTGCATGGCGCGGATGACGCGCTTCGGAGTGTCGAGCAGCCCCTCGCGGTCGGGATCCTCGCCGATGTACTCGAGCAGTGCTCGCACATGCGACATGGCATCGTGCGTGGTGGTGTTCGCGAAGTCGGGCTCGGGGAAGCAGATCATGTCGTTGCTCTCTGCGCGGGCCGCGGTCTGGTCCGCAGTGGTGCGGGCCTTCCCGTTCCGACCCGACGCAGGTCGCGTCGACGCAGTGCGGGAGTTGCGGCCTTTGGACCTCGGGTCTTTCGCCATGTGATCCATCCTAGATTCGATGCCCGGGCGACGGGGCCGTCATCGAGTCGAAGACTTGACGAGATGTTCATCCCACCACTGGAGAATCTGCCGGAGTCGGTGAATCCGCAGATCCGAAGGGCCGGAGCGGCTCATGCCGTGGCTCGTTTCACGCGGATAGCGGACAAAGCGTGTGGGGACGCCCTGGGTGACGAGCGCGGCGTGGACCTGTTCGCCCTGTTCGATGTTGCAGCGCAGATCGCCTTCCGAGTGAATGATCAGTGTCGGTGTGCGGACACCCTTGAAACAGGTGATCGGGCTTGAGCGTCGAAGCGCCTGCGGTCGATCCCATGCCACGCCCGGCCAGTAGAGATCGGGCACCTCGGGGTAGTCACTCGTTCCGCACATGCTCGAGAGGTCGCTCACGCAACGGTCGGTGATGGCGGCGCGATACTCCTTTGAA
Organism: Phycisphaeraceae bacterium; assembly: GCA_019636735.1. Taxonomy (NCBI): domain Bacteria; kingdom Pseudomonadati; phylum Planctomycetota; class Phycisphaerae; order Phycisphaerales; family Phycisphaeraceae; species Phycisphaeraceae bacterium. The sequence continues at coordinate 138,615 of JAHBWY010000007.1, read as the reverse complement.
TGAGCGATCGCCCAGTTGGCCATGTAGCCGCCATAACTGCCACCCATGATGGCGAGTCGCGCTCGGTTCACGCCGGGCAGGCGGGCCATGAATCGCGTGACCGACTGCACATCCTTCCAGTCGGCGGTCCCCCAGCGGCCGCGGATCGCTCCACAGAAGCGGGCGCCATACCCCTTGCTGCCGCGCGGATTCGAGAAGACCACCGTGTAGCCCGCGGCGGCAAGAACCTGAAACTCGTGGAAGAAGCTGACGCCGTACTGGGCGTGTGGACCTCCGTGCACTTGGAGAATGGCCGCACCGCCTCGGCGCGGTGCGCCCGGCGGTGGACGCATCACCCACGCGTGCACCGCGTGGCCGGAGCGACGCCCCTTCGAGCGCGGCGCACCGCTCCGTATGCGTCCATCGGCCGTCACCCAGACCTCGCGTGGCGTCACGAGAGCTCTTGACTGGCGGAACGAGGAGTTGAATGAGGTGCGCACCTCGACCTCGAAGAGATGGCCATGCACCTCGGCCACGGCGATCTCGGGTGGCTCCATCGGTGCACTGCGCACGGCGACAATCAGCCCCTCGCGCGCGGCAAACGCGCCCGGTGCAAGCTCGGCACCACCGTCCGTGTGCAGGACGACCTCGCCGCCACTGGCACTCACGCTCGCAATGCGCCCGGCACCGTGCCAGCCGATGCGCATCAGCAGTGATTGCCCATCCGGGCTCCAAGCAAACCATGGCGCGAAGCTCGCATCGGCGGTGTCGCTGAGCGTTCCCGACATCAGGCAGAAGTCGCTGGCGCCGGTGAGTGAAGTCGGGCGAACGGCCCTCGGGCGCGAAGCGCTGCCATCGATCGCCGCCGTCCAGAGTTCGACATTGGCCGTGTCATACATGGAGCTACGACCGCGTCGGCCCGCCCACGCGAGGTGAGTGCCATCGGGTGACCAGCGCGGTGAGTCCTTGGGGCCTTCAGGCAAACCCTCGATGGAGCGCGGCGATCGCTTCCCTGCAGGATCAACCAGCAGGATCTCGGCGCGCTCCGGATGAAAGAGCGCCCGGGGGTCACGATTGCACGCGACGGCGATGGTCGAACTGTCCGGTGACCAGTCGAACGAGAAGTCGTCGAGGTGATCGCAACGGAAGACTTCTCGAGGCGCGGCACCGTTGCGACCGAGGTCAAGCACGAAGAGGCGGAAACGGGCCGTTCCGAAGACACCGTCACCATCGAGGCGATACCAGGGATCATCGACGACGAGCGCCGGCGTCGAATGACCGAGCGCCTTGCGCCGCTTGGCCGCCGCCGCAGTGAACTCTGTCATCGTCTGGCGCCACTTGAAGGCGACATGGCGGCCGTCGGGACTCCACTCGACGCTCGCGAGAGAACCCTCGGGCAGCCTCGTCAGCGTGCGAACCTGCGGGCGAGCCTTCCCGCGCACCGGCGGGAGTTTCAGGAGGGCGAGCTGAGGAGCCTCCTTCGTCGCCGATCGCACGAAGAGAAGGGAGTCATCCACGGGTGATGGGCGCGGTGTCGAGTCGCGAGGCCCTGTCGTCAGAGGTCGCTGCCGCTGAGCGCCTCTCGTTGACGCGAGCCAGAGCTCGCTGGTTCGCGCTCCCTTGGCGTCGTAACCCTTTCGAACAAAGACGACTGAGTGGCCGTCGGCGGAGAAGCGGGGGTCGGCCACCGTCACGAGGCGGAGGAGATCCTCGGGTTGAACCAATCGGCTTGATCGTCTGGGCATGGACCGGAGACTACGCCGCCACCGCTTCGCGTACATTCGTGGGCGTGACTTGGGCGGAAATCATCGAAGCCGACCTCGCGTGGGTCGATGGCAGGTTCGAGCGCGGCGTGCGCATCGCGATCGGCGCCGACGGGAGCATCGCGCAGGTGTGGCGTCAGGGCGCGAGCGACCGCGAGAGCATCGCTCGATCCGACTTTCACGCGGGGCTCGCCCGCGCGGGTGCCGTACCTCATCGTGAGTGGCGCGGACGCGCGCTCCTGCCCGGCTTCGTGAACGCGCACTCGCATGCCTTCCAGCGGGGGCTCCGAGGGTGCGGCGAGAGCTTTCCGGCAGGAGCAGGCGACTTCTTCTCGTGGCGAGAGGCGATGTACGCGCTCGTCGAACGACTGACGCCGGAAAGTGCCTATGACCTGAGTCGCGACGCCTTCGAGGAGATGCTCGACGGCGGCTACACCTCGGTGGGCGAGTTCCACTATGTGCGTCACCTGGGGCCCGAGGCGCGATTTGCCCTCGACGATGCGGTGATCCATGCAGCGATCGATGCGGGCATTCGACTCGTGCTGCTGCACACGGCGTATGAGGCGGGCTCGATCGGTGAGTCGCTCAAGGGCGGACAGCGGCGCTTCGAAACGCGCGGTATCGACGAATACTGGCGCGAGCATGATCGGCTTGCGACGGCACTCGGTGCGCATCGCGACGCGTCGCTCGGTGTGGTGGCCCACAGCGTTCGTGCAGTGCCGTGGTCCACCATCGTGGCGCTGCGCAAGGGCGCTCGGGCGCGGGGGCAGGTCTTCCACATGCATGTCGAAGAGGTCATCCGCGAGATCGAGGTCTGCGAGGCGGCGCATGGTCGTCGGCCGATGCGGTTGGTGGTCGATGAACTCGAGCCGGATCACACCTTCACCGCCGTCCACTGCACGCACACGGCGGCAGAGGATATGCAGCGCTTCGCGGCGTCCGGCGCCACGGTCTGCCTCTGTCCGAGCACCGAGGGCAATCTTGGCGACGGCATCGCGGATGTGCCGCTGATGCGCCGCGCGGGGGCGACCGTCGCCATCGGCACCGATCTCAACAGTCGGCTCTGCCCCTTTGAGGAGCTTCGCTGGCTCGAGTATGTGCAGCGCGTCGCGCGACGGCAGCGCGGCGTGGTGGTCGATGAGCACGGTGAGTCGGGGCCGGCCCTCATGCAGGTTGGCACCCGTCACGGCGCGAAGTCACTCGGGATTCAGGCGGGCTCGATCGAGCCCGGCGCGTGGGCCGACTTCTGCCTGGTCGACCTCGAGCATCCGTCGATCGCCGATCGGGCCAGTGACCCCGGCTCACTGGCCGCGGCGCTCATCTTCGGAGCGGGCGTGGAAGCCGTCTCGGGAACCTGTGTCAGCGGGCGCTGGCGGATGCGTCGCGGCGGGCGCCCGCGCGCGGCGTGAGACGACCGAAGCGATCGGCAGCGAGCATCGAGACATCGATCGACGGCGAGCGACCGAGCAGCAGATCCGCTGCCAGGCGCCCGCTCACCGGCCCAAGGGTCATGCCCATCATGGCGTGGCCAGTGGCGATGATGACGCCGCGCGCCCATGGCACCGCGCCGACCGCAGGCATGCCGTCAGGCAGACAGGGGCGATAGCCCGCCCATTCCCTGGCTTCACTCCAAGTCCGCACGCCATGCATGTAGCGAGCCGCGCCATCGACGATCGCATCAATCCGCTCGCGCATCCATGGCCTTCCGGTTGGCCCGATCTCCAGCGTGCCTGCGAGTCGCAGCGATGCACCCATTGGTGTCACGGCCACCTTCGTCTCACCGAGCACGCAGCCCGTGCCCGGCGCCTGGGGCACGCGATCGAAGTGAAGGTGATAGCCGCGGGCGGCCATGAGCGGGAGGCGCACGCCGATCGGCTCGACGAGCGCTGCACTCCATGCGCCTGCGGCGACGATGACTGCATCGGCCTCGATCACCTCTCCGCCGACGAGTCGAACACCGTGAACCGAAGTGAGGTCGTTGCCTCTCTCCAAGGATTGCGTGGCAAGCAGCGATTCGACGGCGGCGTCAATTCGCACAGTGCACCCTCCCCTGCGCAGGGCCGCCATGAGCCCTTCGATGAAGCGCCCCGGGTGAATCCGCGCACTGTCGCAATTGAGCACCGCGCCGGCCACCTCATCTCGGAAGATCGGATGCTTCGCGCGAAGGGCAGCGCCTTCGAGCACCTCGCAGGTGTAGCCGAAGCGCTCGACGACGCGCGCGTCGGACTCGGCCTGTCGCAGGCCTGCGGGCGTGAGAGCCACATCAAGCCACCCATCACGGGCGTAGTCGCACTCGATGGCCGCATCGGCCATGATCGCCTCGAACGCTTCAAGCGCCGGGAAGCCGAGCGCACAGAGCGCCGCGAGGCATCGGTCGCACCACGCCGCGTTACAGTGGCGATGGAAGGACCAGAGCCATGAGAGCACCGACCGATCGACGGTGGGCCGAATGTAGAGCGGGCTGCGGCGACTGGCCATCCAGCGAAGACCCTTCCACGCCACACCCGGTCGGTTGATCGGATAGTGGCCGATCGAGAGAAGGCCCGCATTCCCGGCGCTCGCGCTTTCATCCGGGTCATCCCGGTCGAGCACGGTGACCTCCACCCCTTCGCGCCGCAGCCACCATGCGCAGGAGAGACCCACGATGCCTGCGCCAATGACGATGACTCGGCGAGGCGGCGCCTTCGCGTGGCCATGAGGAGCGATCACGGCGGAAGCGTACCTCTCGCTACGCTCCCCGGTCCCAGGAACGACGCATGGCCATTTCACTCGGCATCGTTGGCGCAGGATCGATCGGAACCGTGCATGCACTGGCCGCCAAGCGGGCTGGCGTGTCGGTGGGCGGTGTCTGGGATCTCCAGCTCGATCGGGCGAAGCGGCTGGCCGGGCAGGTCCCGGGCGCCCGGGCCACGAAGGGCCTCGACGACCTTCTTCAAGATGATCGCATTCATGGCGTGGTCATCGCGACGCCGAATGACTCACACTGCGAGATCGCGATCCGTGCCATCGAGGCAGGGCGTCATGTGCTGCTTGAGAAGCCCATGGCGACCACTCTCTCGGAGTGCGATCAGATCGTTGCGGCGCTTGAGAAGTCGAAGGTCAAGCTTCAGATGGGGTTCGTCTATCGATTTGCTCCGGCGCCGCGCGCGGTCCGCGAAGCCATCGACTCAGGTGAACTTGGACGCATCTATCACGCCAAGGTGAGCATGTACCGGCGCCGCGGCATTCCAGGCCTTGGCGGCTGGTTTACCACCCGCGCTCGTTCGGGCGGCGGACCGTTGATCGATCTCGGTGTGCATGTCATCGACCAGGCCCTCTGGCTCTGCGGCTTCCCGGTGGCGGAGCGGGCGAGCGGCGTTCTCTATGCGAACTTTGGCCCGCGCATGCGCGACTATGTCTATGAGGAGATGTGGGCAGGGCCCCCTCAGTTCGATGGTGTCTTCGATGTCGAAGACCATGCGACGGCGCTCGTGCGCTGTCGAGGCGGCATGACCCTCGAGGTGAATGTCACCTGGGCTGCGAACATTCCTGATGGCGAGCTTCCCGGGGGAGTCGCGCTCTTCGGTGACAAGGCGGGCTGCTGTTTCACACTGCTGGGCAACAAGGTGGTCCTTGCGGGTGAGTCGGGGCGCACACTCGTCGATCGCCCGCTTGAGGTCGATGGCACCCGCGCGCTCGACCGCTCCTTCGAGGCGCAGATCCGATCATTCGCTCGCATGATCGAGGAGGAGAGCGCGCCGGCAGCCACCGCCGGGCAAGGTCGCGCCGTGCAGGCGATTCTCGACGCGATCGAGCGATCGAGTCGAGCCGGTCAGGAGGTCGAGGTCCGTCACTCTTGATCGCGGCAGGGCGACCACGGCGGGGCGGAAGTCACGCCTCGCCGGCCGGAACACGCCCCACGGCTCAAGAACCCGTCACAGCACTCGGCTCACTTCGTGCCGATCACTGCCCCTGATATCGCTTGAGCGTGGCGCGGATCTCCCTTGCCATGATCGTCTGGTCAGAGGGGCTCAGCGCTCCGACGGCCATCGTCTGAATCTCGACCGCCTTGGCCTTGTCGCCCTTGTCCCACCAGATTCGCGCGAGCGTGTCGAGGATGGCGGGGTTCTTCCCCTCGCTGACCTCGTTGCCGCGCTCAGCCAGCCGGTGAGCGAGATCGAGATCGCGTGTGCCGACTGATCCATCATCAACAATGAACCACGCCACCTCGTTGAGCGACATTGGGTCGTTGGCGAGCGTGGCGAGGAGCGTGGCACCGTACTGCGAGGCTTCAGCCGAGCGGCCTGCCTTGCCGGCGAGCAGCTTGAAGCGATTGACCATCGTCGGCGCGTGGTCGGGCACCTCGGCCAGCATCTGGTCATAGAGCGAGAGAGCCTCGTCCCAGTTGGATGCCGCCATCGCGGCTGCCACCTTCGGAGCGATCTCCGCGTTCTTGCGGCGGATGAGCGCATCCTTGCGAGACTTCGCTGCCTCGGCATCGCGATTCCATGAGCCGGAGACGACCTGTTCGAGCGGCTTGTCCATCGCCATCGGATGACCCATCCACTCGATGTTCCCGTCGCGCCCCACGATGAACGACGAGGGAATTCCCGTTCGCCCTGCGGCTGCCATCCAATCGTTCCACAGGGTTCGATCGGATGCGTACGCGACGCGATAGCCGATGACATCGCCCTTGCCGCGCACGAAACCCCGAAGGTATGGCAGACGCTCATCGGGAGCGCCCTCCTTCGGCCTCGACTCACTCGCTGCAATGCCGACGATGACGACCTCGGGGTACTTCTTCTGGAGCTCGGTCAGGTGCGGCATCGCGGCGATGCACGGACCGCACCAGGTCGCCCAGAACTCAACGACATGGACCTTCCCTTCGGCAAAGGAGTCGAAGGCTTCGCCCTTCACCCACACCTCAGGCGCAAAGGCCGGCGCCGGATCTCCCACGGAGAGTGTCACGGGCGGCGGGGCGGGGCGCTCCGCGGGAGCCTGCGCGACAGCAGTCGACAACACAGCCAGCGAGGTGAGCGCGGCGACCGAAAGCAATGCTTGATTCATGAGACTCTCCTTGGGAGTCGCGGGAGCGCTCAACGGAGCCACCCCGCGTGCCTTGAAGCGTACCAGCACCTGCACGGCCAGATGCTACCCTCCGTGCCATGAGCGCCACGGCGAGCGCCACCATTCTTGACGGTCGCGCCGCGTCGGACGAGGTGCGACGCGAGGTGGCCGCACGGGTCGCCGCCGCCGGGCGCAGGGTCAGGCTCGATGCGATCCTCGTCGGCGACGATCGATCGGCCCTCCTGTACGCCACGAATCAGGCCAAGACCTGTGCCGATGTGGGGATCGAGTATGTCCTCCATCGCCTTCCTGCCGGTGCATCCGACGCGCGCATCTCGGCGCGCATCGAGCTCCTGAACAGTGAAGCGGCGGTGCATGCCATCATGCTCCACCTGCCCCTTCCCGAGGGCATCGACACGGAGCGGATGCAGGCGCTCATCGATCCGCACAAGGATGTCGAGGGGGTCAACCCGGCGAACATCGGGAATGTCGTCTATGGCCGACGGAGCCTTCTTCCCTGTACGGCGCTCGCGGCGCTTGAGCTCATCGCCCGCAGCGGTGTCACTCTTCGGGGCGCGCGCGCCGTGGTTGTCGGCGCGAGCAACATCGTCGGGAAGCCGATCGCCGTGCTGCTCATGCGAGAGGAGGCGACCGTCATCAGCACGAACCGATGGACGCCCGACCTCGCTTCATTCACGCGAGAGGCGGAAGTGATCGTTGCGGCGGCGGGCGTCGCGGGACTCGTGACGGGGGAGATGCTGCGGCCTGGCGCAGTGGTCATCGATGTCGGCATCAACCGAGTGTCCGGACCTGACGGCAAGCTGCGAACTGTGGGCGATGTCGACTTCGACTCCGCGCGCCGCGTGGCGGGGCACATCACGCCGGTGCCGGGTGGTGTCGGCCCGATGACGGTCGCGATGCTCCTCCGCAATGTCGTCGAGGCGGCACTCAGGCCGCCCGCCGCCGGCGTCGTCACGCGCTGGTCGTGAGTCGCTCGAGAGCCTCGCGATAGCGCTCAAGTGTTCCTTGCACCACCTCGCGGGGAAGGTCCGGGCCGGGTGGCGTGCGCGCCCAAAGGCCCTTCGTTTCAAGTTCAAGGAGCCATGCGCGAAGGAACTGCTTGTCGAAGGAGGGAGGCTCGCGCCCCGGAGTCCAGCGGTCGGCGGGCCAGTAGCGGCTCGAATCGGGCGTGAGCACCTCGTCGATGAGCATGAGCCGGTCGCTCGGCTGGCCATCGGCATCGATCTCGAATCCGAACTCGAACTTGGTGTCGGCGAGAATGATGCCTCGTGACGCCGCGTGATTCGCAGCGGCGCGATAGAGATCGATGGACCATTTTCGAAGCTGTTCCATCACCTTGCCGCCCACGGTGTCGGCGGCCTGCTCGAAGGAGATGTTCTCATCGTGCCCGTCGGTCGCCTTCGTGGCCGGGGTGAAGATCGGTGCGTTGAGGCGATCGGCGAGTTGAAGTCCCGCGGGCAGGGGAACGCCGCAGATGCGGCCCTCCCGGCGATAGGCGCTCCAGCCGCTGCCCGCGAGATAGCCGCGCACCACGCACTCGATCGGCACGACACGGGCCGCACGGCAGATCATCGACCTGCCGGCGAGGGCCGCTCGCATGGCGGATTCGACTCCGGGAATCTCCGAGACATCGTCGCCCAGAAGATGGTCGGGAATCCCGCCGCGCGCCCGGAGAAAACGGAACCAGAAGAGAGAGAGGCGCGTGAGAAGACGACCCTTTCCGGGAATGGGGGTCGGCATGATGACATCGAAGGCGCTGATTCGATCGGTCGCGACGATGAGCAGGCGCGGCGCCTCGCCGCTGCGGCGGGGAAGTTCGTAGATGTCGCGCACCTTGCCTTCGCGCCGTCCGGGAAGCGGCAGCGTGGTTCGGAAGAGAGCGTCGTCGACGGCCGCGTGCATGAACGCCGAGTCTACGGGCCCCGAGTGGTGGTTACACTCGCCGCGGATGCTCCGCTTCGAGGTGTTCGACGCGACGGGCCCGGCACGGTCGTGGCCCCTGGTGAACGCGCATCTCCTGGGTCGCGACGACCGGCCGCTGCACGGCTCGGTCGATTTCGCGGACGGGATGATTGTCTGCGCGCCGAGAGAGAGTCGCGCCACCGCACTCGCGCTTGAGTACGACGCCGGCCCGATGGGGTGCTACCTGCTCCAGACCTGCCTGCTGTCGCTTCGCGATGAGCCCTATCGCCTGAATCAGGAGTTGGCGCGCCACCGCATCAAGCAGTACATCGCCAAGAGTGAAGAGTGGCTCATGTTCGATCCCGAACTTGCGGGTGATGCCCTCGATCGCTGGGAGCAGGCTCGGGAGATCTTCGTCGAGGCGAGCGTCATCGGTGACCCGTGGCAATCGGAGTCGCGCCATCGCGATGCGCTCGTCGCGGCCATTGACGCGAGTGAGCGGCTCGCCATGGCCCACGCCCAGATCCTTCTCCATCGCCGTTTTGGAGTGAAACCGGCGAGCCGCAACACCTTCGGCATCCGAATCGAGCCGTCGCTTGATCCCGCGACCGCCGGGGAGATCGTAAAGCGCGACTTCGATGTGGTGGTCGTACCGACCAACTGGCGTCAGATGCAGCCGAAGCGCGATGCGATCGACTTCGCCGCGGTCGATCGCTGGATGGTCTGGGCGCGGCAGAGCGGGAAGCCGATCATCGCCGGACCGCTGCTGCGCTTTCTTCCTGACAGCGTTCCGGAATGGGCGCTGCCTTCGCTTCGGGATCCAGCGGCCCTGAGGGATGTCGCATGGACCTTCATGGAACAGGTCGTCTACCGCTATCGGGAGATGGTGGAGATCTGGAATGTCGCCTCCGGTCTGCACATGAACGAGCTCGCGCCACTTGAGGCCGAGCAGCGCATCGACCTGACTCGGCGCGCCGCGGTGCTGGTTCGCCAGAGCCGCAAGGGAGCGCGGACGCTCATCGAGGTGGTCGAGCCATTCGGCGAGCGCGTGGCGGCGCACGCGGGTTCGATCACGCCATGGGAGTACCTCGAGCAGGTGATTTCGGCGGGCATCAAGGCCGATTGCGTCGGTGTGCAGGTGGTCTTTGGTGATCACCACGCGGGGCGCACCACGCGCGATCTCATGCAGCTCAGCTCGATGCTCGATCGCTTCTTCATGCTGGAGATACCGGTGCTCATCTCGGCGCTCGGGGCCCCATCCCATGAGGAGGATCCAAGCGGCGGCCGCTGGCGCTCGGGGTGGAGTGCCGAGGCGCAGGCACGCTGGATCACGCGCGCCGTGCCGATCGCTCTTTCGAAGCCGTATATCGCCTCGGTTGTCTGGGATCGACTCGTCGATGGAAGGGGGATGGGACTGCCTCGAAGCACCGGACTGCTCGATGACGCTGGCCGCGCCAAGGCGTCGCTCGGCAAGTTCGCGGCCCTGCGAAAGCGGCTTCGGGAACCGCTCGGTCCCCTCGCCTCGGTGGTCGCACGCGGTGGTGGTCCGTCGATCGGCGCCGTTGGCATGGGCGAAACTGAAACACGGGGAGCGCCGTCGTGAGTGCAGATCGAGGGGCGCCGTCGATCGGCGGATGCCATGACTCCAGTCGCTTCGCTCGTCGTGGACGCGCGGTGCTGCTGCTTGCCATCAGCCTCCTCGGCGTGCTCGCGTGGCGTGGCGCCATCTGGAGTGAGCGCACGCTGCCTCGTCGAGACGGTGTCGAGGCGCATGAACACCCCGATCGATGGCTCGTCGATGTGAACCTCGCCTCGGCCGCCGAGCTCACGCTTCTACCGGGCGTCGGACCGACCCTTGCGCGACGGATCATCGAGTCGCGTGAGCGCGAAGGGCCCTTGGCGAGCGTGGAGGAGATCGAGCGCGTCTCCGGCATCGGCCCGCGACTGCGCGAGCGAATCAGGCCCTGGCTGCGAGATCTGACGAGCGGCTCATGACTCCATGGTTCGAACGACTCGGTTCGGATCCGGCGCTCGCGGCCATCGGCGACCGAGCGGCGAAGGGTGGAGTGTTCACCGTGCGAGGGGTGGGTGGGAGCAGCACCACGGTGGTGGCGGCGTGGCTCGCGCGGCAGGGGCGAGCGACGGTGCTGCTGGTCGCGGCCCACCTCGATGAAGCGGCGGAGATGGCCGATGAGATCACCGATCTCGGTGTGGTCGCGGAGCTCTTTCCCGCCATCGAGTCGCTGCCAGGTGAGGGGGGGAGCGCCCTTGATCTCGTTGCCGTGCGTCTTCGTCTCGCGGATCGCCTGCTTGCGGAGCGGCGCGGTTCGGCACCACGCGATGCAACGCCGCGCGTGATCGTGGCGCCGATGGCGGCCCTCATGCAGGGCATTCCCGACGGCGACCATCTCGGGCAGGTTCTTCGTCGACTTCGTGCAGGCGATGTCGCCCCTCCGCGAGCGCTCATCGAGTGGCTCTCCGATGGTGGCTATCGGCGAGGCGAGGCGATCGAGCAGGCCGGTGACTTCGCGGTGCGCGGGGGCATCATCGATGTCTTTCCCGCTGGCGGCGGCGTGCCCGTGCGACTCGACTACTTCGGTGACACCATCGAGCGCATTCATGAGGTCGATCCGGCGACGCAGGCGAGCGACCGTCAACTGGATGAGGCGCTCCTGATCAGTGCGGGCGCCGACTCCATGCAGCGCGATGCCGGGCGGATTCCGCTGATGGACCTGCTCCCCGAGGGCAGCGTGGCTGTGATTGCCGAAGTGGCCGAGGTGACCGAGCAGGGGCGAGGCTACTGGGAGCGCATTCACGATTCGCGCGGCGTCTTCGCGCCCCCGGCGGTCTTCCAATCGCTTGCGCGCCGCTGCCGAGCGGTGGTTGACATCAACGGCTTCTCTGTCGGCGTGCGGAGCGCCGACCTCGCGCTGCCCGTGAGGCCGCTTCCCGCCTTTCCCGAGCAGGTGGCGGCTGCATTCGCCGAACTCGGTGCGATGGCCAGGGAGATGGACATCGCGCTCCTCTGTGACTCCGAGGGCGAACTCGCCCGCTCCCGCGAACTGCTGGCGGCGCATGGTGGTTCGGGTGTGGCGCGCGTCACGCTTGAGCGCCGCCACCTGCATCGCGGCTTCATCTGGGGTGACCCCGATCCGGTGATCGCGGTCGTGCCGCAGCACGAGCTTCTCCATCGCTGGACGCCGCGACGACGAACGGCGGCAGCCCCGAGCCTGGCGGGCGGGCGCTCGCGCGACGCCTTCCTTCACTTCGCTCCTGGCGACTTCGTGGTGCACCGCGATCACGGGATCGCGCGCTACGCCGGTCTCTCGACGCTGCCCGAAGCGCGCGGCGGCACCGACGAGGAGTTTCTCACGCTTGAGTTCGATGGCGGTGGTCGCCTGCATGTCCCGGCAGCGCGCGTCGACCTCGTGCAGAAGTACATCGGCGCCGGTGGCGCGAAGCCGCGCCTTTCGACGCTTGGAGGTCGGCGCTGGAGAAGCCAGAAGGAGCGGGTGGGTGAGGCGCTCGTCGATCTCGCCGCGGAGCTGCTCCGGGTCCAGGCCGTTCGCGAGGCGACGCAGGGGGTGCGCTATCCCGACGACACCGAGTGGCAGCGTGAGTTCGAGGCGGCCTTTCCCTGGGAGGAGACGCCCGATCAGCTCTCGGCGATTCAGGCGACGAAACGCGACATGGCGAGGTCGCGTCCGATGGATCGGCTGATCTGCGGTGATGTCGGCTTCGGCAAGACTGAGGTGGCGATCCGTGCCGCCTTCAAGGCGGTTGAGTTCGGCAAGCAGGTGGCGGTGCTGGTTCCCACGACGGTGCTCGCCGAGCAGCATGAACGAACCTTCGCCGAGCGCTTTCGCGGCTTTCCCTTCCGCGTCGAGAGCGTGAGCCGCTTCAAGAGCCCGGCGGAGCAGCGCGAAGTGCTCGAGGCGACCGCCGCCGGGCAGGTCGATGTGCTGGTCGGGACGCATCGCCTGCTCTCGGCCGATGTGCGCTTCCACGACCTCGGGCTGGTCATCGTCGATGAAGAGCAGCGCTTCGGTGTGGAGCACAAGCAGAGACTTCTCGAGCTACGCGTGACCTGTGATGTGCTCACCCTGAGCGCCACACCGATCCCGCGCACGCTGCACATGGCGCTTCTGGGATTGCGCGACATCAGCTCACTGACGACGCCCCCTCCCGATCGCCGTGCAGTCGTCACCGAGGTCATTCCATGGAACGGGCGGCGCATTCAGCAGGCGATCCGGCGCGAGCTGGCGCGCGAGGGGCAGGTCTTCTTCGTGCACAACCGGGTGCGATCGATCGAGCGCGTGGCTGACGGGATCCGCACGCTCGTACCCGAAGCGCGCCTGATTGTCGGGCATGGACAGATGAGCCCGTCAGACCTCGAGGAGGTCATGCTGCGCTTCATGCGCCGCGAGGCCGATGTGCTGATCTCGACCACGATCATTGAGAGCGGCATCGACATCCCCAGCGCGAACACGATGTTCATCGATGACGCCTCGATCTACGGCCTTGCTGATCTCCACCAGCTTCGCGGCCGAGTCGGTCGAAGCAGCCATCGCGCCTACTGCTACCTGCTGCTCGACCCTGAGAAGGTGCTGAAACCGGAGGCGCTGCGGCGCGTGAAGGCCATCGAGGACTACTCGATGCTCGGTGCGGGTTTCAAGATTGCGATGCGGGACCTCGAGATCCGCGGAGCGGGCAACCTGCTCGGGGCCGAACAGAGCGGCCACATCGCCGCCGTCGGCTATGAGATGTACTGCCAGCTCCTCGAGGATGCGGTGGCGACGCTCGCGCGGAAGCCCCGTCCGAGGCCCGCCGAGGTCAAGGTCGAGATCGGGTTGCTCGGCGCGATTCCGCGCGGCTACATTCCCAGCGATCATCGGCGCCTCGAGGCCTATCGGCGCGTGGCGCTCGCGGAGAGCGTCGAGGCGCTTGAGCGGGTTGCGCGGGATCTCGAGAGCGCGTATGGCGCCCTGCCGGAGCGAGCGAAGGTTCTCATCGATCTCGCGGAGCTTCGCCTGCTGGCACTGGCGGCGGGGGTGCGTTCAATCGTCCGCCGGGAGCAGGACATCGTGGTGTCGAGCGAGCGGCCCGAGGCGCTGAAGGAGGCGATGGCTGGTGTGCGAGGCCGAGTGAGCGTGATCGCGCCGGCGCCCGCGGCTCCGGAACCAGCGCCGGTGCTGCCATTCATGCAGGCTGAGACCTCGCCCTCGCCCGCCGCGGGTGAGAAGAAGGCGAACACGAGTGCCGCGGAAGAGCGTGCTTCGCTCGCCGAGGTCTATTGGCGCCCCGAGCCTGCAGCGCGCGAAGGGGCCACGCTGCTGGCGATCCTGCGCAAGCGCCTGCGTGCTGCGGCGCCGATTGCGGCGTCGACGACGCAAGACGATCGGGTTCGGCCGTAAGGAATGGGCCTGCTTGAAGAGACGCGCGGTCGCCCGAAGTCGAGTGAGTTGTGTCGCGGTCTCCGTCGGGCGCCTCGACGCCGTGCGAACTGGCGCGCGGTCACGCATGGGCAAGGGAGTTGCTTCGCGGTTCCCGTGGGGCTCCGATGCCGCGCGAACTTACGCGCGGTCACCCAAGGTCGAGTGAGTGGTCTCGCGGCCTCCGTCGGGCGCCTCGACGCCGCGCGAACTTACGCGCGCTCGTGCGCTCGCGGCAGGCGCTCTTCCTCGACGAAGTGCGCCTGGAGGTAGCGGGCCACATAGTCGAGGATGCTCGTTGCCTCGGGGATCTCCGGGTTGTTCGTGGGGCCGCTCGGTTCGAAGCGCATGCCTCGGAACCGCTCCGCCGCCTCCCTCGCCGAGAGGCCGTGCTGAAGGGCGAGGCTGAAGGCGCGGCAGAAGCCCTGGATGAGACCCGAGAGTGTCGACCCTTCCTTGCTCATCTTGATGAAGATCTCGCCGGGACGACCATCGGGGAAGAGACCGATGGTGAGATAGCCCTCGTGGCTTCCGATCGAGAACTTGTGGGTGAGCGAACGGCGGGTTTCAGGAAGGATCTCGCGACGCAGAACGACAGTTGGCATCGTGTGCTCCTGGCGACCTTGCGGGGCCGGACGATGGGACGGACTCCCCGGCACGGGTCCCGCCAATCCGTCGGCGGGAGTCCGGGTGGGGGCCGGGTCGGGATCGTTCCCGTCGGCGCTTGCCGTCATCGGCCTTCGCGGGCCGGAGTCTCGCCTTTTCGTGCCTTGCCGCCCTTGCCACCTGCGGCCTCGGTGTCGGCCGGGCCCTTACGGCCTGGGGCGGAGTCGCCCTGCTCGCCCTCATCGGAAGCGCCATCCTTCGGAGCTTCTTCTGTTGCTTCGGTGGTCGCGCTCTGCTGCTGGGTGAATGCCTCGATCGCGCGGTCGGGGAGCACATCGATGTGAATCTCGGCGCGGAGATCGCGATCGAACTGGATGACGCAGTGATAGGTGCCGATCCGCCGAATGGGGCTCGCGAGACGGACGGCGCGAGTGTCGACGCCGTACCCGTCGGCCACGAGCTGGTCGGCGATGTCACGCTGACTGACGGCCCCGTAGAGCAGGCCCTGGTCGTTGCAGCTTCGGACGAGCTTGATGGTGACCGAGTCGATCCGCTCAATGAGTGCGACGCGCTCGGAGCGGAGCCGCGCGAGTTCAGCCTGTGCCTTGGCGCGGGCCTCCTTGAGAGCCTCGATCTTCTCAGGGGTCGGGTGCTCGGCGATGCGATGGGGGAGGAGATAGTTGCGGGCGAAGCCTGGCTTCACCTTGACGACATCACCGACGATGCCGAGGTTCTCGACATTTCGATTGAGCAGCAGCTCGATGCGCGACTTGTTCATGATTCGCTGTCCTTCAGGGAGTTAGGGCGTGCCACGACGCCCAGCGTGTTGGCCGGGGACCTCGATGGTCCCCGACCGTGGCGAGCCGGGTATTGTGCCAGAAGTCGTTACCGCAGTAAAGCGGCTCGGTGCCACCGATCAGAAGGGGACATCGGACTCGGGTGGCGCGACATGCGCCGCTTCATACGAGGGCGAATTGGAGCGATCGCGGCCGCCATCGTCGGCACGACGGGAACCCCCATCGCGCCCACCGTTCTCGCGGGCGCCGACGAACTGGAAGTTCTCGACCACCACCCTGAGCTGGGAGCGCTTGTTGCCATCCTTGTCCTCCCACTGGTCGAGCTTGAGACGGCCCTCGATGAAGACCGGCTGACCCTTGCGGAGGTACTGGCCCATGACCTCGGCCGTCCGACCCCACGCCTCACAATCGACGAAGGTGGTCTCCTCGCGCTCATCGCCTTCCTTCGTGCGATAGCGGCGATTCATGGCGAGTCCGATCTTCGCGACCGACTGCCCCCCGGCAATCGACTTGACCTCCACATCACGAGTGAGGTTGCCCAGCAGAATGACCTTGTTGAAGTTCGCCATGATGTCGTCTCCGTACAGAAGCGGTTCGAGAGTGGGCCTTGCGGCCCTGATCCTTGGGAGAGGCCGCGGAAGCGTCCTCACGCGTCCGTCCTGGACGCGATGTTCGGATTCTATACGGGTCAGGCCGGGCCGTGGGCCGCCTTTCCTTCTTTCCGGAGTTGGAGCCCCCGAGCCCCGCCGGACGCCAGGTCACCCGGGGGCGATCGCCCCCGCCGACCTTGCCGGTTCAGGCGCTCGTCGTCTCCTCGGTCGTGACGCCCTCGGGGGCCGTCGCGACCGGATCGCGGCGCAGTCGGGCCTCATCCTGGGTGCGCTGCATCGCCTCGGCGTTGCGCATCTGCTCCTCGGTGAGGTGCTCGCAGCGGGTCACGAGGGCCCGAAGGATGCGCTCCGAGAGGGTGAAGTCGCGCTCAACCTGATTGACGAGCTTTGTGTCGCAGCGGAAGTAGGCCAGCAGGTAGAGGCCTCGCTTGTTGCTTCGAATGTCATAGGCGAGTCGGCGCTCATCCCACTTGGCGATGCTGAGCAGCTCCGCCTTGCGGTTGGCGATGATCTCGGTGACATGATCGACGCATCCCTGGAGATCGGCGGCCGCCGACTGGGGGAAGAGGACGAACGCTTCGTAGTTGTGAACTCGGGTCTCTGACATGGTCATGCCTTTGGGGTTGGGTCGCTCGTGCCGGGAGCATTCGAGCGACGATTGAAACGATTCATGGCGGTCTCGAGTCCTTCAGTGGCCCAGCAGAGGCTGGCGGCCACGGACTCTTCGATTGACGACTCCACCGCGGGGAGCTGATCGGGACGGAAGCGGCCGAGGACATAGTCGGCCTGGGGAATCTGACCGGGAGGATCGATGCCGATTCGAAGCCGCGCCCAGTTGAATCCTCCGAGCGCGGCGCCGATGTCGGAGAGGCCGTTGTGTCCGCCGGCGCCTCCATCGGGACGAAGCCGAATGCTCCCACAGGGGAGCGCCAGGTCGTCCACGATCACGAGCAGGTCCTTCGCCAGATCGAGCTTGTGAAAGCGCACGGCCTCGGCCACGCTCCTTCCGGAGCGATTCATGAAGACGGTGGGCTTGAGCAGGAGAAGGCGCTCGTCGTCGAGGTCGGCTTCGAGCAGCAACCCGGAGAAGCGGGCCTTCGCCACCGACCGCTGCGGGTCGACGAGACGGCGCGCCACGCGGTCCACCACCTCGAACCCGACATTGTGTCGGGTCCGCTCGTAGGCGGGGCCGGGATTGCCGAGACCGACGATCAACTTCATGACTTCGGCTTCGCCTCGCCTTCGCCTTCCTTGTCCTTGCGGGCCGTGAGCACTTCGGGCTCGGCGGCGGCTTCGGCGCCTGCCGCCTCGGGCGATGCGGCGACCTCCTCCTTGACGATCTCAACATGGCTCACCAGGGTGTCGGCTGGCGTCACGAGTTCGACGCCGGCGGGCAGCTTCACATCGCGCGCCGCGAAGTCCTCATCCATCGCCGAGAGATCCACTCGGATGCCCTCGGGAATGTCGCGCACCTTGCAGCGCACTTCGATCTCGTTCAGGTCGTGCACCATGACGGCGCCGGGACGGCGAGCCGACTCGGGCTGCCCGAAGAAGTTGAGGTGCACCTTGACCTCCACGACTTCGTCGAGATCGACGCGGGCGAGGTCGAGATGCACGACATTGTCACCGAGGTAGCCGAACTGAAGCTCCTTCACCAGGCAGGTCTCGGTGGCGCCGCCTTCGATGGCGATGTTCAGCACATGCGCGCCGCGCTTGAGCGAGGTGAGGACCTCCTTCTCGTCGAGGCTCACGGCGAGAGGATCGGTCTTGTGTCCGTAGATGACGGCGGGGAGGCGACCGCCCTGACGAAGGCGTCGGGCGTAGCGGGTGCCCAGGCGATCGCGTCGCTGAGCGGTGAGGGTGGGGGTGTCCTTGGACATTGAAAACTCCTTCGATCGTGAAAGGCGTTGAGTGTGGGTTCGAGGCGTCGAGGGGAGCGGCGCTGCGCGTCGAAAACGCGATCAGCGCTTGACCCCCACGCCATTGCGGAAGAGCGCTGAAACGGATTCGTTGTGATGGATGCGATGCACGGCCTCGCCGAGAAGCGGGGCGACCGTGAGCGTGACGAGCTTGCTGCCGAGTTTCTCCAGCCTCGTCCCGATGGGAATGGTGTCGGTCACGACGACCTGACCGATGGGGCCCGAGCGCAGGCGCTCGATGGCCGGGCCGACCATGAGCGCGTGGGTACAGGCGACATGCACACCGACGGCGCCGGCATCCATCACCACCTGCGCGGCCTCGCAGACGGTGCCCGCGGTCGAAATCATGTCGTCGAACATCAGGACCGCGCAGCCTTCGACCTCGCCGATGAGTCCCTTGATGACCACCTGCGAACCGCTCTTGCGGCGCTTGTCGATGATGGCGAGATCGACGCCGAGGATGTCGGCGTACATGTTGGCGACCTTGGCGTTGCCGACATCGGGGGAGACGACGACGCAGCGGCCGAATCGCTCGCGATTGTGAATGAAGTAGTCGCTCAGGACCGGCGCGGCGGCGAGGTGATCAACCGGGAGGTCGAAGAAGCCCTGAATCTGGGCCGCATGCAGATCCATGCAGAGCACGCGATGCGCGCCGGCAGCCGAGATGAGGTTCGCCACGAGCTTCGCCGTGATCGGCACGCGGCCTTCGTCCTTGCGATCCTGCCGGGCATAGCCGAAGTAGGGCATGACCACGGTGATGCGCTTCGCACTCGCGCGGCGCAGGCAGTCGATGAAGATGAGCAGCTCGACCAGGCTGTCGTTCACCGGATCGGAGGTCGATTGCACCACGAAGCAGTCGCGCCCTCGGACATCTTCGTCGAGCTTGACGAGCAGTTCGCCGTCGGGGAATCGCTTCGTCTCCGCAGCACCAAGCGGAAGTTCGAGATGACGGCACATCGCCTCGGCCAGGGCCTGACCGGTGGAGCCCGCGAAGATCTTGAGAGAATCCCGATCGCTGGCGCTCATGGGCGACCCTCCAGGTGCGGACGCGAAGCGCCACCGTCGATCGTCAGGAGGCGAGCGCTGAGGAGCGCTTCGACCTCGTCGCGCTGCTCGGGCGTGTTGATGCTCAGGACATCTTCGGCGGGGACTGCGTCGACGACCGCGACCGTACCGCCGTCGGCGCCGAGAAGGGCAAAGACATCGGTCAGGTAGTACTCACGCGCGGCATTGGTGTTGGTCACGCGCGAAAGGGCGGAGTAGAGCTGCGCCGTATCGAAGCAGTAGTAGCTTGGGTTGATCTCCCGGATCCGCTTGATCTCGGGGCTCGCGTCGCGCTCTTCGACGATACGGTCGAGACTTCCGTCGGCGCGGCGCACGATGCGCCCATATCCCGTCGGATCGGCCACCTGGCTCGTGGCCAGCGTCGCCACGGCTCGGCGAGCTCGATGGGCTTCAAGCAGCGTGCGAAGCGTCTCCGCGCGGATGAGCGGGCCGTCGCCGGCCAGCACCAGCGTCTCCGAGCCGAGCCGACCCGCCTCGACCAACGGACGGGCCTGATCCACCGCGTGACCGGTGCCCAGTTGCGGCTCCTGCACGACGAACTCGACGCGACCCCCGCGCCGATTGATGGTCGATCGCACCAGCTCGGCGCCATGACCGATCACGAGGACGACCGGCGCGGCACCCGCTTCGAGTGCGGCATCGATGACCCATTCGACCATCGGGCGCCCGGCAACCGGATGCATGACCTTCGGCAGGTCGCTCTTCATTCGAGTGCCCTTGCCGGCGGCCATGATGATGGCGGAGGGCGATGCGTGATGGGTGGCGGAGTGTGGCAAGGCGATGTTCAGCGTGAGGAGGATTGGCCCGCCTGGATTCGAACCAGGACTCTAAGAATCAAAATCTCGTGTGCTACCGTTACACCACGGGCCAGCGGGGGAGCGGTGCGAGGCCAATGACCTTACGCCGCGCGAACCGGTTCACGGTGGAATGCGGGCGCGGTCGGCGAACCGATTCCACGATCGGAGGTGGGTTGTCGGTGTTCGGTGAAGGGGAGTGTCCTGAAGCCGCCGTGGCGGCGCCTGTTCTGCGACGCGCGAAACGCGGAACAGGGACCATCCCTGCCGCGGCACCAAATCCCAAGGCGAGAGCATCGATCAGCCGCGATCCGATGCCCCATGCGGCGCCGTGAGAGCGTCGAGTGTCGCAAGCCCGAGTGCAGACTCGAGGTTTGCGAAAACCCGATGAACGCTCCCGCCGTCACCGACGGCCCTTGCAGGGGAGAGTCGAGAACCTTATCAGAAGCCGCGGGATCGATGCAACACCCAATCCTCGAGAGAGGCCCGGAGATTGCCCGAGCGCGGGGTGTTCTATCCGGCCGGAACGCTGGTGGCTGCGAGGGGCGGCATCATGAACGAGGCGGAGGCGTCAGCAGGTCACCCGGTCCGGCCGGAAGGTCCGCGGCGGCACGGGGCGATCGGTCCCGGCGTGCCGGCGGCCCGGGATTCGCGCGAGCGCCGCCGCACCCCCTCGACTTCAGCCCTCCGATTCCAGTTGCGCCCGCGCTTCCCGAAGTGCCGCCTCCTGCTGGGCCGTGACAATCGGATATCGAAGATCGAGGCGCGCCAGGGATTCGAGGAGCACCGCCCCGACGACGATGCGCGTGTACCACTTGTTGTCGGCGGGCACGACATACCACGGCGCGTCGCGGGTTGCCGTGCGGCGGATCGCATCTTCGTACGCGTCCATGTAGGCGTCCCAGTGACCTCGTTCGCGGATGTCGGCCGCGGAGAACTTCCAGTGCTTCTCAGGGTCGGTGAGCCGCTCCAGAAAGCGGCGCCGCTGCTCCTGCCGCGAGACATTGAGAAAGACCTTGCGGACGACCGTGCCGTTGCCGGAGAGGTAACGCTCGAAACAGCGGATGTCGCGGCAGCGGTCCCGCCAGATGCGCTTCGTCACCTTCTCGGGCGGAAGCTTCTGCGCTTCGAGCAAGTGGCGATGCACCCGGACAACGAGCACTTCCTCGTACCAGGAGCGATTGAAAATGCCGATCCGTCCACGCTCGGGCAGTCGCTTGATGCAGCGCCAGAGAAAGTCATGATCGAGTTCCTCGGATGATGGTGCCTTGAACGAAACCACCTGGCAGCCCTGCGGGTTCACGCCGCTCATGACATGCTTGATGAGGCCATCCTTTCCAGCGGCATCAAGCGCCTGAAGAATCAGCAGCAGCGACCATGTGTCGGAGGCGTAGAGCTTCTCCTGGAGCTCGGAGAGAAATCGAATGCCGTTGGCGAGCGCCTCGCGCGCTCTCGGCTTGTCTTCCGCGGTGAAGGGGCCGGTGTCGGCGGGATCATGGTCCGAAAGCCGGAAGGAAGAACCGTCAATCACGCGATGACGCCGGGCGATTGTGCGTGCAGACTTGAAGGCTTGGGGCAGGTCGGTGGCTCTGTGCAAGCGCCTCTCCTTTCGCCATGCATCCGGGGCACAGGCGGATCGAAAGAGCCATGTCGTCGGATGGCTCCGCGAGCGAGGCGCGCAGTGTATGCTTCGCCCCCTTCGGAATCGCCCACGAGGAGGCACGATGGCACGGTCGGATGTTTCGCTTCCACAGTTGACGCTGCCGCCGATGCGCGGCTTCGGGGAGACCTCTCGCACGGACGCCTGGTGGCTGCAACCCGTCGTGGTCTTCGGCGGGTTGATGATCTTCGTCATCTATGCCACTTGGGCGGCGCTGCAAGGCAACAACTACTTCTATGCGGGCGGCGGCGCCCACTACCTTTCGCCCTTCTACGCGCCGCTGCTCTTCGGTCAGGAGGGCGAGCCGCGACTCTTCGGTTCGACCCAGCCAGGCTGGTGGCCCGCATGGCTTCCCTTCTCACCGGCCATTCTGATTCTCTGGGCGCCCGTCGGCTTCCGGATGACCTGTTACTACTACCGAGGCGCCTACTACAAGGCCTTCTGGGGCGATCCACCCAACTGTGCCGTGGGTGAGCCGAGCTTCCGCGGAGAGAACTACCGCGGCGAGCGCTGGCTTCCGCTGGTGCTTCAAAACGCCCATCGCTTCTTCTTCTACATCGCCGCGCTCTTCATCCTGATCCTGCTCTATGACGGCATCCGCGCGTTCTTCTGGGAGACGCCCGAGGGCATCCGCTTCGGAATCGGCGTCGGTTCGATCGTGCTGCTCCTGAACGCCGTCTTTCTCGGCATGTACACCTTCGGCTGCCATTGTGCACGGCACATCGCGGGCGGTCATGTCGATCAGCCGTCGAAGGCTCCGATTCGTCACGCCTGCTGGAAGTGCGTCACCTCGCTCAACAAGCGTCACATGCTCTGGGCGTGGGTCAGCTTGATCTGGGTGGGCGGCAGCGATGTTTATGTGAGGCTGCTCGCGTCGGGGAAGATCAGCGACTTCCACTTCATCTTCTGAGGAATCATGCGCCGGGGTTCACTCCCGCCGCACGCAGGACCAGCCATGAGCGACTTCAAGACCCACGAACACGATGTCCTGGTCATTGGCGCAGGCGGCGCAGGGCTCCGGGCCGCGATCGAAGCGGCGGCAACGCCCGGCACCTCGGTCGGCCTCGTCTGCAAGTCGCTCCTCGGCAAGGCGCACACGGTGATGGCCGAAGGCGGCATGGCGGCCGCGATGGGCCATGTCGATGATCGCGACAACTGGAAGGTGCACTTCGCCGACACGATGCGAGGCGGTCAGTACCTGAACAACCCGATCATGGCCGAGCTTCATGCGAAGGAGGCACCCGACCGAGTGCGGGAGCTCGAAGCGTGGGGCGCTCTCTTCGATCGCACGAAGGATGGCCGGATCCTCCAGCGGAACTTCGGCGGACATCGATTCCCGCGATTGGCGCATGTCGGCGATCGCACCGGTCTCGAGATGATCCGCACGCTCCAGGATCACGGCATCCATCAGGGGATCGAGATCTACATGGAGCACACGATCACGGCGCTCCTGAAGGATGGCAATCGCGTGGCCGGTGCCTTCGGCTACGACCGCGAGCTCGGCCGCTTCCGCGTCTTCCGTGCGAAGGCCGTGGTGCTGGCCACCGGCGGCATCGGCCGCTCATTCAAGATTTCGAGCAACAGCTGGGAGTACACCGGCGACGGGCATGTGCTCGCCTATGACGCCGGCGCCGACCTGATGGACATGGAGTTCGTGCAGTTCCACCCGACCGGCATGGTCTGGCCGCCATCGGTGCGAGGCATCCTGGTGACCGAGGGCGTGCGCGGCGAAGGTGGTCGCCTGGTGAATGCCAGGGGCGAGCGCTTCATGTTCAACGACATTCCCGACAACTACCGCAGCCAGACGGCGAAGGACGCGGAAGAGGGATGGCGCTATGTGACCGGTGACAAGAGCGCCATGCGACCGCCGGAACTCCTTACTCGAGACCATGTCGCCCGCTGCATCGTGAAGGAGATCAAGGCGGGGCGGGGTTCACCGCACGGCGGCGTCTTCCTCGACATTGCCTGGATCAAGGAGAAGATCCCGAGCGCACAGGAGCACATCAAGAAGAAGCTCCCGAGCATGTACCACCAGTTCAAGGAGTTGGCCGGGGTCGACATCACGAAGGAGCCGATGGAGGTCGGTCCGACGGTGCACTATGTGATGGGTGGCGTGCGCGTCGATGGCGTGACGCAGATGAGCACCGTCCCCGGGCTCTTTGCGGCAGGCGAAGTCGCCGCCGGACTGCATGGCGCGAATCGCCTCGGTGGAAACTCCCTCTCCGATCTTCTCGTCTTCGGCAAGCGAGCCGGCGAGTTCGCGGCGAAGTGGGCGAAGGAGAAGGGCGAGGTCCGGATCGATGAAGCGCAAGTCAGGTTGGCGGCGCAGAGGGCTCTCGAACCCTTCGATCGCCCCGATGGTGAGAACCCCTTTGCCATCCAGAAGGACCTTCAGAACCTGATGCAGGATGGCGTTGGCATCGTGCGCCACGAGAACGACATGCAGAAGGCGCTTGACGGCATCGAGGAGTTGAAGAAGCGGGCGCGCAAGGCGGGCATTGACGGAAGTCGCGAGTACAACTCGGGGTGGCACACGGCGCTCGATCTGCCGAATCTTCTCTGCGTGTCCGAAGCACTCGCCCGCTGTGCGCTCGATCGGCGCGAGAGTCGCGGCGGTCACTTCCGCGATGATTTCCCCGAGAAGGATCCGGCGGCCCAGAAGTACAACACGGTGGTTCGGCGCGCCGGCGATGGTTCCATGCAACTTGAGAGAGTCGAAAGACCGCCGCTGCGCGAGGATCTTGCGGCGATCATCAAGGAGATGGGTTGACCGGCGGCTCCGTTCATCCGAAGCTCCTTCGCGTTCGAAGACGATCCACGAGGTGACGAATGTCCCAGGCAACCTTCCGAATCTGGCGCGGTGATCAGAAGAGCGCCGCCTTCAAGGACTACCAGACCGAGGTGGGCGAGGGCATGGTCGTGCTCGACGCCGTGCATCAGATCCAGGCGGAGAGCGCACCGACGCTCGCCTGCCGCTGGAACTGCAAAGCGGGCAAGTGCGGGAGCTGCTCCGCTGAAGTCAACGGCAAGCCGCGCCTCATGTGCATGACGCGCCTCAGCGATCTCGACCTCTCGAAGCCGGTCATCATCGAACCCCTGCAGTCGTTCCCGCTCATCCGCGATCTCGTCACGGATGTCTCGTGGAACTATCGCGTCAAGAAGCGGATCAGGCCCTTCAAGCCTCGGAAGCCCGATGCTCCGGATGGCACCTGGCGCATGCAGCAGGAGGATGTGGAGCGCGTCCAGGAGTTCAGGAAGTGCATCGAGTGCTTCCTCTGCCAGGATGTCTGCCATGTCCTCCGTGATCACCACAAGCACCCGGAATTCGCCGGACCTCGGCACTTCGTCTACACGGCGGCGCTCGAAATGCACCCCCTCGACACCGAGGATCGCCTGAAGGACCTGAAGGACAGCGACGGCCTCGGCTACTGCAACATCACGAAGTGCTGCACGAAGGTCTGCCCCGAGCACATCACCATCACTGACAATGCGATCATCCCGCTCAAGGAGCGCGTGGTCGATGAGTTCTATGACCCGGTGACCCGACTCCTTCGGATCTTCAGGCCGAAGAAGCAGTCGGCGTGACGAGCGGGCGCGGCGGAGCGTATCTTGCCGCTCGATGAGAGCTTTTGATCTCTGGCGTCGCGCTCCGCTGGCGGTGGCCCTGTGTCTTCTTTCGTTCGCGGCGGTCGCGTGTTCCCAGCCGCGCGATGAAGCCGCGCTCTATGACGGCGGCGCCGTGGGCGGGCCGCTTCTGCGTTCACCGAATCACTTCATTGCGGTCGGCATCGGCAACATGGAAGGGGGCATGGCGAAGCGGACCGTCATTCGACTCGCCGATGGGGTTCCGGTGTCGATGGCACAGGCGACGCCCGATTTTCTCCTCGCACGCGGGCGCGTCTTCGTGCCGAGAGATCCGCAACCACCGTCGGGGTCGGGCGAGTCGCGCTTTGAGCAGGTCGATGGGCTCAAGTCCTTCGATCCCGATCGCGTCTATCTGGTGATCGTCGGTCCCGAGCCCGATGGGCCCTTCTATCGCTTCGATGTGGTGGGCGGAAAGGCCATCGGGTTCGGCACGGGTTGGCCTGGTGGCTTCCTCGACGATGGCGAGACCCTTCGCCCCGCGCCGATCTTCGTCGACCCGAGCGGCATCGCGCACACCATGCCCTTCAACCTGGCCACTGTGAAGAGGATCTGGGGCGAGCCGATCAGGATTGATCAGCGGTAGGAGACCCTTTCGTGACCTGCTCGTCGCCGATCGAAGGGTCTGTCGTCGCCGGAGGAGTTGTCCGCGCCGAAGTGCGGCTGGGCCGTCGCAGAAGCAGCGCACTCGTCAGTTGAGGAGCGTCACTCGTCCGGTCGAAAGGTCATGCATGGCGCCGACGACGGTGATGCGTCCTTCCCTCTCCAGATCGCGAATGATCTCGCTCTGCGCCCGGATGCGGGCCACGGTCAGTCGCACATTCTGCTCGGCGACCGCTTGGACAAATGCCGGATTGGCCGAGGTCCGCTCGCCCGTGAAGCCGGGAACCGAGTTGACCGCGGGGCGGATGCTCTCGATCACCGTGGTCAGATTGCCGAGCTGCACGCCGTCGCAGGCGCCCATCACGGCGCCGCAGCTTGTGTGACCCACCACCATGATTGCCTTGGCGCCCGCCACGAGGGCGGCGAACTCCATGCTGCCGATGAGGTCGGTCGGTGCGTAGTTGCCGGCGACTCGCGGAACGAAGATATCGCCGATCCCCTGGTCGAAGACGACCTCGGGCGCCGAGCGCGAGTCAATGCACGCGAGGATGATCGCAAAGGGGTACTGGCCGCCGGCGCTCGCTCGGGCTTCACCGATGGTGTCGCGATGCAGCGGACGGCCGGCGACGAATCGCTCATTGCCCCGCAGGAGGCGCTGGACCGCCTCATCGGGGGAGATCGTCTCACGCAGAGCGGCGGTCATCGGAGATGCGTCAGGACCGGACGCAGGAGTCGAGGAGCAACCGGCGACAAGCGCGAGCGTGACGAGGGCCAGAAGTCGGTTCGTGAAGAGGGTCATGGTGGACGGGAAGATAGCGAGGGGTCCTTCGTGATGCCGCGGGCCGCGCCCGCGCGCCAGGGGAGTTGTTTCGAGGATGATGCGCTGTCGGACTCCTTCAGAGCAAGGGCGTTCGGACGGCGACCAGCAGGCCATTGCCCACGGGCAGCAGCGTCGATGCGGCGAAGTCACCATCCGACGCGACCGCTCGGTTCACGAGATCCATGGTGTCGGGACTTTCGCCTGCGGCATAGGGATCGGCGATCCATCGCCCGGCGCTCAGGGCGTTGTCGATGACGAGCACGCCTCGGGGCCGGAGCAGTCGTTTGATGACGGGCATCATGGGCAGATACTCGCGCCGCTCCGCATCGAGAAAGAGCAGGTCGACTGAACCTGCGCCCACTTCATCGATCAATGCTGGCAGCACCTCGCTGCCTCGCCCGAGCCGGAACTCAATGCGATCGGCGACCCCTGCGGCGGCCGCCTCGCGTGCCGCGACGCGCTGATGCTTCGCCTCGATGTCGACTGACAGGAGGCGCCCGCCCGGAGCGAGGCCGCGTGCAATCCAGATCGCCGAGACACCCGCGAGGGTGCCGACCTCGATGGCGAGCGCTGCCGCCGTCATCATCGCGAGCATCTGGAGCATGCGCCCGCTCTCGGGGCCCGCGTCGATCGCGGGCAGTCCTTCCGCGGTGGCCCGCGTCATGAGACCTTCGAGGACCTCGTCCTCCCGGGCAAAGAGCGCCCGAATGTAGGCGCTCGTGTGGCGCCAGCGCTCGTCACTCATGCGAATCTCGTCCATGGCCCGAGCATAGAAGGCGAGACGACGCGACGACGAAGGCAAGCCCGGGCATGGGCCTCGAGCAGTTCGCTCTCGGTCCGCTCCGCCTGTGACCGAACGAGCGCACCGATCAGGCCCATGTCGGGTGAAGACTTCCTTCGCCGACTCGCTCCTCGGTGAGCGATCCGCCGCGCCTGCTCGGATGGGGCGGGGCACTAGGCTGTCACCATGACCAGTGCAACGACAACGACCTCCGCGCCCTCCGAACCGCCCGGAGTGCTCGAGAGCTTCAACCCTGCGACGGGCGAAGTCGTCGGTGCGGTGCCCATGACCGCCGTCGAGGCGATCCCCGGCATGGTGGCGCGGGCGTGCGCCGTGCAGCGGCGCTGGGCCGATGTACCCGCGGCGCAGCGAGCGGAGATGCTCCGACCTGCGGCCAAGGTTCTCAAGTCGCGCGCCGAGGAGATCGGCACGCTGCTCTGCCGCGAAATGGGCAAGCCCATCAAGGAAGCGATTGGCGAAGTGAGTTACGCCGCCGACTCCTTCGCCGCCGAGCTCGATGAGATCGTTGCGGCCATCGAGCCCGAGCATCTCGTCGATGAGAAGACCGAGACGACGCTCCACTTCGATCCGCTGGGGGTCTGCGCGGCGATCACGCCGTGGAACTTTCCCGTGCTGATGCCACAGGAGAATGTCGTGCCCGCGCTTGTCGCCGGGAATGCGGTGCTCCTCAAGCCGAGCGAACTCACGCCGCTTGTCGCTCGAGCCTGGACGGAGTGCGTCACACCCTCGCTGCCGCCCGATGTGCTGCAACTCATCTTCGGCGATGAGCGACAGGGGCGAGCGCTGGTCTCCGCCGATGTCGATCTCATCGCCTTCACCGGGAGCCGATCGGCGGGGCAGAACATCATGAAGGCGGCCGCGGGAGGCTTGAAGCGTCTCGTGCTCGAACTCGGAGGCAAGGATCCGCTGGTCGTGCTGCGCGACGCCGACCTCGAAGCCGCCGCGACCTTCGCCGTGCGCAACAGCTTCCGCAACGCGGGGCAGGTGTGCGTGAGCACCGAGCGGATCTATGTCGATCGCTCGATTGCGGAGCGCTTCAAGGCGCTGGTCATCGAGAAGGCCAAGGCGCTCGTCCAGGGACCGGGGAGCGACGAGGGAGTCACCATCGGGCCGATGGTCAGCCGCGAGCAGAAGGAGAAGGTCGATGCCGCCGTGCGCCGCGCGGTCGAGCAGGGCGCTCGCGTTCTTCTGGGTGGAGATCCCAAGCCCGGCGACAATTTCTATCCACCGACCGTGCTCGACGGGCTCGATCACACGAAGGAGATCATGCGCGAGGAGACCTTCGGTCCGGTCGCGTGCATCATGGAGTTCGACTCGGAGAATGATGCAGCGTCACTCGCGAACGACACGCCCTATGGACTCGGTGCCGCCGTCTTCAGCCGCGATGTGGAGCGGGCGCGGGCCTTCGCGCGGCGGCTGCACTCGGGCATGATCGGCATCAATCAGGGATGCGGTGGTGCGAAGGGCTCACCGTGGGTCGGCGCGAAGCAATCGGGGTTCGGCTTCCACTCCGGACCGCTCGGTCACCGACAATTCACGCAGGTGCGCACCGTGAGCATGCCGAAGGTGGCGGCACCACACTGATTCACGCGTCGCGCCGCTCACGGTCCGGGGAGGAGTCGCACCGCGTCAGAGACGAGACAGATGCCACCCGCTTCGCGCAGGATCGGCGCCACGGCCTGAAGCACGCGATCGACGACGGTCCTCTCGGCGGCAACGATGATCATGACATTGCTGCCGGAACCGGAGAGGTCATCGGCCCACTGTTCGCCGCGGCCGCCGCTTCCGCTGACTTCGCGCAGCACGGTCCAACCATCGGCACTGGCGTCGCGAATCGCATCGATCACCACGGAGAGGTGGGGCTGGTCCACCACGATCTCCACGCGCTGGCAGGGTTCCCTGGTCATGGGTTGCACCAAGAGGAGGCCATCATCAGATAGAGCGGCATGCCGATGGTGATGTTGAGCGGGAAAGTGACCGCAAGGGCCATCGGCACAAAGAGGCTTGGATTGGCGCGGGGCAGCGCGATGCGCACCGCGGCCGGGACGGCGATGTAACTCGCGCTTCCGAAGAGGACGGCGAGCAGCATGCCGTCGCCGCGTGAGAGCCCAAGCAGCGCGGCGCAGAGGGCCCCCAGCGTGGCCTGAGCCACCGGAGTCACCAGTGCAAAGATGAGCAGCGGCAGACCGGATCGGCGCAGATCCCTGAGGCGCTTCGCCGCCATCAGCCCCATGTCCAGCAGGAAGAGACAGAGGAGACCCTGGAAGGGATCCTTGACGAAGGGCTTGATGGAGAGCCAGCCTCGTTCACCCGTGGCAAGCCCGATGAGCAGGCTTCCGACGAGCAGGACCACGGCGCCGTTGGTGAGCGCTTCATGCAGCACCGAGCGACCGCCGGAAGAGTGCTTGGCCGCGGCCGAGGAGCCGGCGCGGGGCGCGTCTGGGGCACCTCCGCCTGCGGCGCCCCGAGCCTCACTCGCTTCGAGCTTCATCATGCCCCGACGACCGAGCAGCACGCCGGTGACGATGGCGGGTGACTCCATGAGCGCCACCGCCGCCACCATGAATCCGCTGTAGGCGATCTCCGCGCGATCGAGAAAGCCCGCGGCGGTGACGAAGGTCACCACGCTCACCGAGCCGTAGCAGGCGGCGATCGCGGCGGCATTCGCGGGATCGAGCCAGCGTCGAAGAATGGCATATGAGACGAAGGGAAAGAGCGCACTGGCCGTCACCGCCACGACGAGCGTGAGCGCTACCTGTCCTGAGATGCCGGTCCCGGCGAGCTCAACACCGCCGTGGATGCCGATCGCCATCAGGAGATAGATCGAGAGTGCTCGCGTGACGGCTGCGGGCAGGTCGAGATCGGAGCGGAGCAGCGTGGCCGCCATGCCGAGGGCAAAGAAGAGAATCGGCGGCGAGAGCAGATTCTGGATGAGCAGGCCGAAGTCCATGGCAGCGCGGCGGAAGAGTACTCGCCCCCGATCCACCACAGGTGCAACAATGACCCGATGAGCGGTGCCTCCCACGAGCCGAATCCGGGTTCAGAGGGTCCTTCCTTCGCGGAGCCGGAGGGAGGACCTCCGGGCGAGCCATGCACCGGGGACGAGTCGGGCGAGTGGACCACCGTGGATCCTGCGGAGCCCGAAGGAAGCCCCGGCGAACTCACCATCGGCATCCTGATCGGGGCCTATGTGCGCGGAGCGTTCCCCATGGGCGAGCCCGATTCCGACCGCTGGTCGCTCTTCACCGTGAGCACGCGGGCCATCCTTCCCCTTGATCGCTTCCGAGCGCCACGCGGCGCGCGGCGCAAGCTGGCGCGGGGGACCTTCACCGCGACTTTCGACCGGGACTTCTCCGCGGTGATTCGAGGCTGTGCCGAGAGCCGTCCGGGTCGCGAGTCGAGCTGGATCAATGAGCCGATCATCGCGGCGTACTCGCAACTGCATGAGCTGGGCCTCGCCCACTCGGTGGAGACCTGGCGCGACGGGCGGATCGTGGGCGGCATCTACGGAGTGGCGATGGGAGCCGCCTTCTTCGGCGAGAGCATGTTCAGCCGCATCGACGAGGGCGGCAGCGATGCCAGCAGCGCGGCGCTGAGCGTGCTGGTCGATCACCTTCGATGTCGGGGCTTCCGCCTCTTCGACTGCCAGTTTGCGAACGAGCACACGCTGCGTCTCGGGGCCATCGAGATCAGCGAGGAGGAGTACTTCGAGCAGCTCGATCGGGCTCTCGCACTGCCCGATGCGTGGTGAGGGCGATCGCCCGCCTCACGCCGCGCGCGGCACCCCGACCTCGGCAAGATCGATCTCATGGCCCGGCGCATCGACGACCACGCAGCGGCGTCGGCGCAGGAGATCGATGGCCGCGCGCAGATCCGCCGGCAACGGCGCCACGAAACGCAGCGGTTCGCCCGAGATGGGATGGGAGAACTCGAGCGAGGTCGCATGCAGCGCCTGGCGCGCGAGGATCGCGGGCTCTCCTTCACGGCCGTCAAGAGACCCATCGCGATCGCGGCCCGGATCACGGGGGTCGCTCCACTCCCCGATGAGCGCGTCGCCTGACGCCGAGCGTCGCAGCGGGCGCCCTTCGTAGAGGTCATCGCCGACAATCGGCCAGCCGAGGTGAGAAAGATGCACCCGAATCTGATGGGTTCGCCCCGTGAGCAGATCGAGTTCAACCAGCGAGCAGGTCTGCGACGGCTCGGCCGCCGGATAGCGCTCGAGCACGCGGACGACGGTCTGGCTCGCCTTTCCGGTGTCGTCCCAGCGCACGGCATATCGCTCACGAATCGTCGGATGCTTGCCGAGCGGCAAGTCGACGAGCGAGCCGTCGGGTTCGACCGAGCCGTGCACGAGTGCGAGGTAGCGCTTGCTGGTGCGTCGATCCTGGAATTGCTTCGCCAATCGCCAATGGGCCACATCACTCTTGGCCGCGACGATCGCGCCGGTGGTGTGCCGGTCGAGGCGATGGACGATGCCCGGCCTCGCGAGATCCTCGCCGACGCTCGAGAGGTGTCCCGAGCCCGAGTGGAGAAAGTGCCACGCGAGCGCGTTGACGAGCGTGCCGCGCTTGATTGAGCGCGCGGGGTGCACGATGAGATTCGCCTGCTTGTTCACCACGATGAGATGCTCATCTTCAAAGAGCACCTCGAGCGGAATCTCATCGGCGCCGATCTCGCGCGAAGGGGGCGGGGGCAGCACCGCCACCACGAGATCTCCACGCCGGAGCTTGGTGCTCGGCTTCGGCACGCGACCATTGACCGTCACCGACGACTCGCGAATGAGACGCTGCAGCGAAGTCCGGCTCAGGAACGGCACTCGATCGACGAGGTAGCGATCGATGCGCTTGTCAATGGCGCGCGAGATCTCAAAGGAGACCGTGACGGGCGTCTCATCGTCGGCGTCCTGCCGGGTGTAGAGTTCGAGCAGTTCCTCGGTGCCCGGGCCGTCGGCCGCGAGATCAGGGGAGGAGGACTCCGGATCCCCGGGCGGCGAAGGCGGCTGCTCCGAGTCGCTCACGGTCCTGCCGGGCCGCCCGGGGGCGCGGGCCGGGGCGCCGGAGCGTTCGGATCATTGACGGGCGGCGGGAACGGCAGCGGCGGTGGTCCCTGCACCGGGGTCATCGTCACATTGGGGCTTGCGGTTCCACCCGGAGTGATCTGGAGACCAGGAATGTTGGGGAGGTTCATCGACCCCGGCAGGAACGGACCGGATGAGCCG
Organism: Phycisphaeraceae bacterium; assembly: GCA_019636735.1. NCBI lineage: Bacteria > Pseudomonadati > Planctomycetota > Phycisphaerae > Phycisphaerales > Phycisphaeraceae > Phycisphaeraceae bacterium. Next base: position 105,935 of record JAHBWY010000007.1, on the reverse strand, counting down.
GCAGGAAGGCTGTCGCGCGGCGGCAGTTCGATGCCCGCGGCCACAAGCACCAGCCCCTCGCCGCGACCCTTGGCAATCGCGGCGAGCGCGGGGAAGCTCTTCTCAACCAGCGAGGATGCCTGATCCAGGAAGCGCTGGGCTGCGGCGGCATCGCCCCGCGACTCGGCGACGGCGGCGCGCCCGAGGAGCGCATGGAAGGCCGTCGGCTGGAGCGCAATGGCGGTTCCCGATCGTGAGAGATCTTCGGCGACCTCGGCGTAGAGGCGGTCGGCCGTGTCGAGCCACTCCACGCGAAGTTCATTGGTGACCTTCGCGTCAGCGGCGGTGGGGTCACGATCGAAGCGAATCCCGCTCACGATCGAGTCCAGGTATCCGTCGGCGGCGCGGAGCTTCGCGATGAAGGCAATCGATCCGATCCCGGCGCGCTCGGAGGCGACAATGGCGAGTTCCTGTGGTGTCGCCGCTCGCTCGAGTTGCTGCCACGCCTGGGCGCGAGTCTGGCTCTGCGTCCGATGCCACCAGTGCCATCCCATGTAACCGCAGCCGATGAGCAGGATGATCAGCAGAATGTTGAGGCCCGTGGTCTTCATCCAGTAGACGAAGTCCTCGTTCATGCGGCTGTCGGTCAGCGAACCGGTCTGGATTTGGTTGAGTCTCTTGTCCATGGGGTCGAACCGGGCAGTGTAGCCCAAGCGTCGCCTTTCTCGCGCTGCCTGAGGCGGGTACCTTCTCCGCAGTGGCGCTCCTGGTGATTGATCTCGACGGCACGCTGCTGGGCCGGGATGGCGGGGTATCGGCCGTCAATGCCGCAGCTCTTCACAGGGCCCGCGACGCCGGCATCGAAATCGTCCTCGCCACGGGTCGGAATTGGAAGGAGTCCCGACGGGCGATCGATGCGATCAACCACGATGGCCTGCTGGTGGGTGCCGGCGGGAGCGTGGTCAATCGCGCCGGGGACGGCGCCACGGTGCGCCGCGCGACGCTTGATGCCGAAGTGGTGGCTGACTGCACGCGCCTGCTGCTCGAGCATGGACATCGGGCACTGCTTCTCAAGGACCACCACGAAAGCGATCATGACTATTGCCTGGTCGGCGAACACCAGCTCGACGCGGCGTCGCGCTGGTGGTTCGATACCCACGATCTGACGCGCCTCGAGGTGCTCTGCCCCGATGAGGCGCATCGCCGTGAGCTCACCCATGGCACGCTCCGAGTGGGAAGTGTCGCGCCCTCCGAGCGCCTGGCCGCCTGCACGCGAATCATGCTCGACCGCCACGGGGGGCTCATTCACGCCCAGCAGTGGGGGGCGCTGACGCAGACGGAGACCGTCGGGAGTTCCACGCACCTGCTTGAAGTCTTCGCTCGCGGGGTCGACAAGTGGACGGCCGTCGAGTGGATTTGTTCGGAGCGCAACATCGATCCTTCGCGCGTCGTCGCGATCGGGGATGGCCTCAACGATGTCGGCATGGTGAAGTCGGCGGGCCTCGGGATCGCGATGGGAAACGCGATTGAGCCGGTGCGTCAGGTCGCCGATGTCGTGGTCGCGCCCTTCGATCGGGATGGCGTCGCGGAGGCGGTTGATCGTGCTCTCTCGCACTTTGGGCTGGGGCGGGGCCGATGACGGCGCTCCCCTCGTCGGTGCAGCCCGTGCCGTGGACTCCCGCGATGGCGCGCGTCGAGGGCGATGTCCTGGCGAGCGCATTCGAGGCAATCGTCAAGGGAGTGCTCGAAGCGGAGAGTCCGGTGCGCACGATCGCCTCGCCGCGTCGCGCGCCCTTCGAGCCGATCTTCCGCCTGCTTGGCGATGAGACGAGTCGCCGAACGCTCGAACAGCATCGGGTGGAAGTGGTCGACGGCGGTGATGGCGCTCGCTCGGTGGCGATGGTCGATGCCGATGCGGCGCGCGGGGAGTCGGGCGTTGCGCTCGTCCCCAACGATCACCTCGAGCGGGCGATGCCGGCGCTTGAGCGACTCGCGGCGCGGGTGCGTCAGCGGCGCTCCACCGAGACAGCGTCATCGCGTGGCGTGGCCGTCGTGGTGATCGAGGACAACCCCGACCTCTCACCCTCGTCATGCCCCCGACATGCGGCGCAGTGCCTCGACCTGCCATGTCTGGAGCCCAGCGATGTGGAGAGTCTCCGGGACACGATCGACGACGCACTGCGCATCGCCGCAGGCGCCGGAGGTGCGGCGATCATCGCCGTGCATGTGTCGATTCTTCGATCGCTCGAGACGATCAGGGCGAGGCCCAATCGCGTGCTCGATCGCGTCGACGCGCTGTTGGCGCTCCGGCGAGAGCGTCGCGCCCCCCGGGGAGGCGAGGGGCTCGATGTCATGCGTCTCGCGCGCCGCATGGAACTCAACCTGCACCTCTCGCTCCCGAGCCCCGGCGAGCGCGAACCATGGGGCCTGATTGCGGTCGGACCATGTCTGGTCGCGGCCCAGCATGTGCTTCGCGAGCTTGGATTGACGGGGCGCATTCCGCTCATGCGCCTGGGGCTTGTTCATCCGGTCGACCCGGCCGCGCTCCTTCGTCTGCTGCAGCGCTGTGAGAATGTGCTCGTCCTCGAGCCGCGCCCGGGGAGCGTGGCGCTGAGCATTGCGACCGCGGCGGAAGAGGCTCGCGCTTCCGGCGAGCAGCCGTCGCTCCTCTGGTGGCATCGACTCCCTCCGGACGAGGAGCAGCACCCGGCCTCCCTTGACGCGAACGACGCCCTTCGACCGTCGATCCTCGCGCGGCGGATTGTTCACCTGCTGCATGCCGTGCGGCCGAACCTTGGTGTCGCGTCGCGCCTCGAGGCGGCGCAGCCCGAGGCGGAGCGCGTGGTGGTGCCGCGACGCGGCGCCGGGATCGGTGTTGCCAGCGCCATCGACCTGTCGCGCCAGCTCATCGCCGAAGTCGCGAAGGAGCTCTCCGAGGAGCGGGCCGAGGAGGTGGAGTCGCCCCGTATCGCGCTGGTCGTGGCCGACCAGCCGACTCATCCCGGCGAGCGCCAGGTCCTGGTCGAGATCTGGGAGCGCCGCCGCTTCGCGCTCGAAGGCGCCGGGGCGATCCGTCAGGCCGTGGCATCGGAGAGAGCGCGCATCTTCGTCCTGTGCGACCTCGCCGCCGATGATGAGCCCGATCCCGAGCGACTGGCGCGCGCGGTCGTGCCCATCGAGGGTGCCGCGCGGCTGCTGGTCGAGCGGGCGGATCTGAACGACCGCGGCGAGGCACGGGCGATGCTGCGCCGCGCGGCGGAGCATGAAGGCGTGACCCTCGCGCTCCTGCGCGACGGTCCGCCGCCTCGGCGTGATGTGGCGCTGCTTGAACGCAGCGCGGTCGAGATCGATCGCCTCGGCTTCGCGCCGACCCAGCGCCTCATCTGGTCGGCGGAGACGGCGTGCGAGCTTCGCCCGCTCTCAACGGCGGCGCTCGTCGAGCGAGGGCTTGAGCGTGGCAGCGATCCGGTGCGGACCGAGTTCACGGTGCGCGTGGAGAGCGAGGAGGGGGCGTGGGTTCCCAGCATCCGCGCGAGGCCGCTGCTTGAGCAAGTCGAGGTGGTCCGCACCCGTCCACCGCGCTGGCGCGTGGAGGCGGGAGAGCGACGCATGGCGCCGCCGCAACCGGTGCATGGCCGAGCGGGCCTCTGGCGAGCGCACTTCGCGGGATATCGCGGTGAGCCGCCGGGCATTGCCGCAGCCGTGGTGAGCGAGGCGGGCCGGGCCATGGGCTATCGCGTGCAGGCCACCTGGCACACGGCGCCGATCGGTCCCGGCCGTCGCTCATGGTCGCAGGTTCTCTTCACGCGACTTGCGCCGGGTGAAGATGCCGTGGTCGCCGCGGGCATTCCCTATGGCGAGGCCGATCTCATCGTCGGCATGGATGGCGTGGAGGCCCTTCGCGCCATGGGCCCCGATCCGCTGCTTCGCGTCGCCCGAGCGGATCGGACTTGGGCCGTTGTGAACTCCGGTGGCCTGGTCGACCAGGTTGACGACGCATCTCTTGCGGCGCTTGAGCAGTTGGAGCCGACGGCGCTGGGCGTCTGCCGCCCCGATGGAGTCTTTGCCGCCGATGTCGCGCGCACGCTGCGTCGCGGATTTCTCTCGGATCGGGTCATTGACCTGACCCTGCTGGGTGTCTCGTTTCAACGGGGGTTGATTCCCGTCCGACTTGAGGCGATCGAGGCGGCGCTTCGGCGAGTCGAATCGCGAGGCTACGGCCGATCGCTCGAGGCCTTCGAGGCGGGCCGCCGACTGGCGCTTCGGCCCGATCGACCCGATCGAGCGGCGCGCGAACGCGCGGAGCCGTTGCCGCGACTTGCCCGTCGACTGGTCCTTGAACTCGGGCGCGATGGGCGCGGCGGCCGTCGGATGGCGCCTCGCTTGCGCTGGCTGCTCGAGGCCCAGTTGGCCCGCATGCCGGAGCTCGATCGCTCCGAAGAGGGGCGAGCCGCGCAGAGGGATCTCGTCGTGGCGCTCCACCGCGCGGTGATGTTCGGTGGCCTCTCCTATGCCCAGGCGCTCGCCGAGCAGATTGCCGCCGTGCACCGCGCGGATCCGGACACCGAAGAGAAGACCTGGACGCGGCTTTCGATTCTTCCCCTGGCGGAACTGTGGCTGCCCCGCGACCTGCTGTATGTCACCACCATGAGCACCAGCATCGAGCAGCATCGCCGAACACGCGATCAGCTTGAGATCAGGACCTCTCGAGGGGATCGAATCGAGCGCCGCTACCTGAATCGGGTGGAGCTCACGGCGTTCGGGCGCCGCTTCCGGCTCGACTTCCGTTCCAGTGACTGGCCGGCTCGACTGGTCAGATCGCTCCGAGGGCTCGTGCCGATGGCGGCCCGGGGGGCGCCTGAAGATCGCCAGCGGCGCGATGTCTTCGTCGCCCTTCTTGAACGCGCGTGCAGCGAGCCGGACCAGGCGGAGCAGTGGAGTGTGATTCTCCGGCGCATGCACGAACGCGCGCTCGATGGCTCGATCCGCCGGCTGACCCCCGAGGAGTTTGAGAGCCTCGCCCGCCGCGCGTGAGGCGCGTGACCGGAGTAACCAAGCCGCTCCCGACTCACCGGGCCGTCGCGCGGCGTGACTCGTGACGCAATTGGCCGCAGGCGGCGGCAATGTCGCGCCCGCGACTTCGTCGAATGTGGGTGTTCACCCCGCGCTCGCGAAGAACTTGCTGGAAGCGGAGCACATCCTCGTCGCGCGGTCGCGCAAAGGGAAGGCCCGCGACCTCGTTGTAGCGGATCAGGTTGACATTCGCGCGCATGGAGCGGGCCAGCCGGGCGAGTTCACTTGCATGATCGACCTGGTCATTCACGCCGCCGAGCAGGATGTACTCGAGCGTGATCTCGCGCCCCGTCCTGTCGAACCACTCCTGCGCTGCATCAAGGAGCTCCTTGATGGTCGAGTACTCCGCCCACGGAATGATCTGGCGACGAACCGCATCGGTCGGCGCATGCAGCGAGAGCGCGAGCGTCACGGGGATCTCAAAATCGCAGAGCTTCCGGATCGAGGCGGGAAGTCCGACCGTGCTCACGGTGATGCGCCTCGCCGAAATGCCGAAGCCCCACGGTGCGTTGAGAGTCCGGATCGCGTCGGTCACCGCGGCGAAGTTCGCCAGAGGCTCGCCCATGCCCATGAAGACGACATGGGAGATCCTCGTCACATCGGGCAGCCGGGCGAGTTGCCAGACCTGCTCGAGAATCCGACCTCGGGTGAGGTTCCCCTCGAGTCCTCCGAGTCCGCTTGCACAGAATCGGCAGCCGACGGGACACCCCACCTGGCTCGAGATGCATGCCGTGCGACGATCCTCCGTCGGAATCATCACGCACTCGGTGCGCCGCTCCGATGGGTCGATCTGTTCGAGGGTCGCCGCCGAATCAGGGCCTGCGGTCGAGCTCGGCGGCCACGCGATCAGCAGCTTCTGCGTGCCGTCGGTTGCGAGCTGATGCTGGCGGACCCTGCCCTGCAGGAAGACCATCTCGCGCGCCAGCATCTCTCGCGCGAGCTTCGAGAGATCGGTCATCTGCGCGGGATCGACCACGCCGCGCTCGTAGACCCAGCGCGCCATCTGCTCCGCGGCAAAGCGAGGGAGACGGCGCTCGGTCACCCAGGCGCGAAGGCCCTCGAGATCGAGCTCGAAGAAGGCGGTGGGGGCCGCTTGGCTCATGGCGGGTTCCGACGCGTGGGGAAGGCTTCGAGGGGAGCCTCCCGGCTCGACGCGCGCGCGGCGTGATCAATCCTCGGGCGCATTCTTCGCCACACGGGCGCGGAACTCCTCGATGAGCCGCTTCGTCACCGGACCCACTCGGCCCGATCCGATGCGCTTCTCGCCAATTGCGGTGACGCCGATGATCTCCGCCGCCGTTCCAGTGAGAAACACCTCGTCGGCCCGGTCGAAGTCGTCAAGCGTCAGCGATCGCTCGGTGACCGAATGCCCGATCGCGGGGGCGAGCGTGTCCATCACGAACTGCCGCGTGATGCCATGGAGCATGCCGGCGGAGGGCGGCGGCGTCAGGATTGCATCGCCCTTGACGGCGAAGATGTTGTCGCCGGTGCACTCGGAGACTTCACCCTCGGTGTTGAGCATGATCGCCTCGAGCACTCCGGCGTCGATCGCCTCGATCTTGGCGAGGATGTTGTTCAGGTAGTTGAGGCTCTTGATCGCCGGGTCGAGACAGGCAATTGGAATTCGAGGCCGCTGCGCCACGATGACCTTCATGCCTTCCTCGTAGAGCTTCGGGGGATAGAGCTCGATCGTCCCCGCGATGACAATGGTTCCTGCCTTCGGGCACTTGAACGGGTTCAGTCCGAGCGAGCCGACGCCGCGCGTGAAGATGAGCCGGATGTAGGCGTCCGAGAGACCGTTGGCGGCGATCGTCTCGCGGATGGCGCGGGCGACCTCATCCTGCGTGAACGCGGGGGTGAGTCGAATGCGATCGGCACTCTGCCACATGCGCTTCAGGTGAGCGCCGAGCTTGAAGACACGGCCGCCATAGGCTCGGATTCCCTCGAAGCAGCCGTCACCGTAGAGAAGGCCGTGGTCGAAGACCGAGACGGTGGCCTGCGACGCGGGCACAAGAGCGCCATCGATCCAGACCTTCTGCGTTGCGTTCATGGAAGCGGCGAGTGTAGGAGACGATGTCAGGGTTCGCGCGACCCGCAGGGAGGAGCCACGCGACGGCCCGCAGGACCCGTCGGTGGAGGCGCCGCCGCGTGCTAGGATTGATTCCATGAAACTGATCCTGGCCAACCCACGCGGCTTCTGCGCCGGCGTCTACATGGCCATCGATGTGGTCGACCAGCTCCTCGACATCTGCCCGGGGGAGCGGATCTGCGTCTATCACGAGATCGTGCACAACAAGCATGTCGTGGAGCGATTCAAGGGGCGCGGTGTGATGTTCGTTGAGAGCATTGAGGAAGTGCCCGACGGCGCCATCGTGGTCTTCAGCGCCCATGGCGTGAGCCCCGCGATCCGCGCCGAGGCCGCGGTGCGGCGGCTGACGGCGATCGACGCCACCTGTCCGCTGGTCACCAAGGTGCACGCCGAGGCGATTCGATACGCGCGCAAGGGCTTCCAGATTCTGCTCATCGGTCACGCCTCGCATCAGGAGGTGATCGGCACGCGCGGCGAGGCGCCGGAGGCGATTCAGGTCGTCGAGAGTCCCGACGACATTCCGAAGCTCGTGATCAAGGACACCTCGAAGCTCGTCTACCTCACGCAGACGACACTCTCGACCGATGACGCCGGGATCATCATCGCGGCGCTCAAGCGAGCGTTCCCCGACATCAAGGAGCCACCGACGAGCGACATCTGCTACGCGACGACGAACCGGCAGCGCGCGGTGCGGGCCATCGCCCCCGACGCAGACCTTGTGCTGGTGGTCGGCAGCCGCAACAGTTCGAACTCGCTGCGTCTCACGGAGATTTCTCAGAATGTCGGGACGCCGGCTCGGCTCATCGACGACAAGAGCGAGATTCGCTCCGAGTGGTTCGATGGCGTGGGCACAGTCCTCATCACCGCCGGCGCCAGTGCGCCCGAGGATCTCGTCCACGAGATCATCGTGGAGCTGATCGAAAAGCACGGCGGCGATGTCGAGCAGCGCGATGTCTACCACGAGGAAGTCGAGTTCGGACTTCCGGGAACCTTGAAGGCCCTGATGCGCTCCCGCGGCATCGACGCCGCCGAGCGGCGCGTCATTCGGGTCGACAGCGGACCGGAGCTCCGGCGCTGGCTGGACGAGCGGAAGATTCCCTTCCGGACCGTCGATCTGACCGTGGGTGCATCGAACTAGGCCGCCAGTCGAACGCCAGAGTGCCCAGAGTGACATGACGACGAAGTCGTCCATCCCGGCTCCTGCATCGGCCGCCTCAGCGCATGACGCCCTCGATCCGGGCTTCCTCGACGCCGTGGTCGCGGGTGAAGTGCGCCTGTCGGGCGAACAGGCGCTTGACCTCTGGCATCGCATGCCCCTCGAAGAACTCGGCGCCTGGGCGGATCGTCGATGCCGGGCGCTGCACGGCGACTCGATCCGGACCTATGTGATCGATCGCAACATCAACTACACGAATGTCTGTACCGCGCGCTGCACCTTCTGCGCCTTCCGGCGCGATGGTGACGAGGCCGACGCCTACACCCTCTCGATCGACGCCATCCTCGCGAAGGTCGAGGAGCTCGTCGCCATCGGCGGCACGCAGATCCTGATGCAGGGTGGCATGAACCCGGAGTTGCCGCTGTCCTGGTATGAGCAGCTCCTCGCGGCGATTCGAGAGCGCTTCCCGCAGGTTCACATTCACGCCTTCAGTCCCCCCGAGTTCATCGAGTTCGTGCGCTTCTTCGATCCGCCGGGGGCGTCCCTCGGCGAGAAGGTGCGATGGGTGCTCGAGCGCCTGAAGTCGGCTGGTCTGAGCTCGGTGCCGGGAGGTGGCGGTGAGATCTTCGCTCCGGCGGTGCGTCGGAAGATCGGGCTCGGCAAGTGCACGGCAGAGGCGTGGCTCACCACCATGTACGAGGCGCATCGCCTCGGCATGCATACGAGCGCCACGATGATGTTCGGGCACATCGAGGGGGTGGCGGATCGCATCCATCACATGCTTCTCTGCCGCGAGTGGCAGGAGCGCGCCCTGCGCGACTTCGGCGCCGAGGCTGGCGGACGGTACATGGCGTTCATCTCCTGGCCCTTTCAACGCGAGAACACACCGCTCGGCCGTGCGCGCGAATGGGATCGGGATTCCGACGCGCCCTTCCCGGGCGATGTCGTCGCCACGCTCGATGGTCGCGGCGTGAAGGAGGCGCACCCGGAGTTCGGTCGATTCGTTCGCATGAGCGGCGCCACCGACTACCTGAGGACGCAGGCGCTCTCGCGCCTTGTCATCGACAACATCTGGTCGATCGGTTCGAGCTGGGTCACGATGGGTCCGCATGTGGGGCAGGTCGGTCTTCGTTTCGGCGCGAACGACATGGGCTCGGTCATGATGGAAGAGAATGTCGTCTCAAGCGCTGGAACCGCCTATTGCATGAACGAGCCGATGCTCTGCCGCCTGATTCGGGACGCAGGACTCCTCCCCGCGCAGCGCGACAACGCCTACGAAATCCTTCGCGTGCACGATGGTCCGGAGTCGCCCGACTTGCGCGTGACCGATTGGAGTTCCCTGCGTGTGCAGAAGCTGCATCGACAGGGGATCTCTGGTGAGTCGACCCCGACCTCCGGGTCGGAGCGCGTCGAACTCACCGTGACGGCCGAGCCCAGCGGCACGCCGTAACGCGTCTTGCAGCGAGTCGTCCTGGCTCCAGCGGAGCCGCACGACGCAGTCGCGGCGCTCACACCTTGATTCTCGTCCACGCGCCGAAAGTGAACCTGGCAAGGAAGAGCAGCCCTCGAATGACGAGCTCGGCGCAGAGGCCCACCCAGATTCCCGGCAATCCCCAGTCGAGGTGAACGCCGAAGAACCACGCCGCGGGCAGCCGAATGCCCCAGGTGCTCACCGAGGTGATGATGAAGACCCATCCCGTATCTCCCGCGCCGCGGAGCCCCTGGCGAATGGTCATCGAGAGTGAGAAGAAGGGTTGCGCAAAGGCGCAGATGAGCAGGCACTTCGGCACCAGGTCGAGATGCACCGGGTTGTCACTGATGATCCGGGTGAGGGCCGTGCCGCAGAGTGCGAAGACCACTCCGAAGAGCGACATGACGACGGCTCCGATCCACGCACAGACACGAATCGCGCGGCGTGCCGCGTCGGGGTTGCGGGCGCCGAGGTACTGTCCGGCCAGGGACGCCGCCGCCGTGCCGATCGCATAGCCCGGGAGATAGCTGAACGCCTCCCACTGGATCGCGATCGAGTGGGCTCCGATGAGCCCGGCCTGCACACCGTCGTCACCGCGCCGCGCGATGATCCCGATGAAGAGCGTCACGAAGATGCCGACGCTCCACATGGTCATTCCCTCGAAGAAGCTGGGAATTCCGACTCGGGCGATGCGCCAACCGAGGTGACGCCGCGGCGCAAGGTGGCGTCCGTGCAGACGGAGATCCTTCACGCCACGAAGGAGAAGCCTCATGGTCAGGATGGCACCGACCATCCACCCGAGCGAGGTCCCCATGCCGATGCCTGCGACGCCCCACACTTCAGGGTTGAGCGGCGATGGATTGGGGAGAACCGCGCCGCCTGCCCGAAGCTCCACGCCGGAAAGGAACCACGATGCGAGGGCGTTCACGATGTTGACCACCACGGCGATGGTCGTCGGCCTGACCGACTCGCCCGCGCCGTGAAGACACATGCTCCCCACCATCATCACGGCGCAAAAGGGCATGCCCAGCGCAAGCATGCGGACATACTCCGTGCAGAGGCGTGTTGCGTCGGGTGAGAGACCCGCCAGCGCCGAGAGCGGTTGAGCGATCCACCAGAGCACGAGACCGACCAGGGCGCCCCAGACGAGACTGAGCATCATCGACTGCCCAAGCGCCGCTTCGCCTTCCCCGGTTCGGCCGCCACCGACCGCGCGCGCGATGATCGCCTGCCCCCCGATGCCGAGCGAGGTGAGCGCGACGCCGATCAGCCAGCCGACATAGGTACCGATGCCGAGTCCGTCGAGCGCCGGCACCACGATCGATGAGGGGAGATTGCCCGCGATCAACTTGTCAAGAAAGCCCAGCATCGCCGAGAGGAGCTGCTGGAGCAGGACCGGGAAGGCGAGAATCCAGATCGCCTGCGAGAGGGTCTTCCCCGCGAGTCTTCCGCTCCGGATGCGGCCATCACTCGGAGCCTCGGCGGCGGATGAGGAAGGGGCGTTGTCCTCGGCGCTCACAGGGGACCGTCGCCGATGTCTTCAAACTCATTCGGCGAGGTCGGCCGAAGACCCGGGTCGGCCATGCCTGCGGGAAGCCCGGGCTGTTCCCAGGTGATGGGCTGCCAGAAGACGATGACATCCCAGAAGTCGAAGGAGCGCTGATAGGTGGGGTAGAGGTAGACGAGACGCTCGTCGAAGATGTTCTGCTCCGAGCGGGCCCACGCGAGCCAGAGCTTGCGGTCGATGCCAAAGTCGTGATTGGTCAACAGGCGAAGGGAGTCGCTCGCCGCGAGGTTCACCGAGAGCTCACGATGATCAAGCGCTGAGCAGAGCGCCTGGAAGACGGCGTCGGTGGGGTATTGCGCGAGACCGATGGCGAGCTCCACGCGGACTTCGGCACTCTCACTGTCGTCGATGAGTCGACGCCACATCGTGTCGGCCACCGCCGGATCGTGCAGGCGCTGGAGCGCCAGCGCAGCCGCGAGCCTGACCTGCGGCTTAGGATGGGTGAGTTGCCGGGCGATGAGCGGGGCATCGCTCGCCTCGCCATGACGCCCGAGCGCGAGGACTGCGGCTGCACGGACGAGCGGATCGGTGTTCTCCTCGACATACAGTCGATAGAGCTTGACATACACCGGCGAGCCGCCCCATGGGGCGCTTGAGAGAAGCACCGTGCCGCGTCGCTGAGATTCCGCATCCGCGGGGTTTGTCGCCCAGAGCGCCGCTTCCTGCGGCGACGGCGGGGAGAAGGTCGCGCCGAAGTCGCGGAGATCGCTCCCGGCGCCTTCACATGCCGCCAGCGACGGAAGGAGCGCCATGATGCTGGCGCGGAGGATGCTCCGAAGTGGTGCGGCGACCGTGAGCATCCATGCCATGAGGGCCGGAGTATACGCTGCGCGGGTGTCACGCCCCGACTCTGCCAGCCGCGTCGGAACGGAAGCGACTCCGCTGATCCGCTCCTTTCCGCTCGGCGACTACGAGACCAACTGCTTCATCGTGACGGTGCCCGACGCGGAGCGCCCGGAAGAGCGCCGCGATGCGTGGATCGTCGACCTCGGGCAGCGCCCGGGAGTGCTCCTCGACACCGTTGCACGGGAAGGCCTCAAGATCCGAGCCATGCTCTTCACGCACGCCCATGCCGATCACATCGCCGGGGTGGATGAGGGCATTCGGCGTCTCGGTGCGGATGTGCCCAGGCTCGCCCATCCCCTCGAGGCGGCGGCCTTCGAAGATCCGCAACTGAACCTCTCGGCGTTCATTGCTGCACCGATCTCAATGTCGCCGCCAACCGGCGCGATCAACGATGGCGACACCCTCGAACTCGCCGGCACCCGATGGCGCGTCATGCACACACCGGGCCACTCGCCCGGAGGCGTCACGCTGTTTCACGCCGCGAGCGGCCAGGCGATCGTCGGAGACACGCTCTTTGCGGGCTCGATCGGCCGAACGGACTTTCCGACCTCCGACCCCGGCGCGATGTGGCATTCGCTCACCACGGTGCTCATGGGCCTGCCTGACGAGGTTCGCGTCTTCCCCGGTCATGGCCCGACGACGACCATCGGAGCGGAGCGCCGTTCAAATCCGTTCCTGCGCCCGGGCACATGGTGAGCTGTCCGCAAGACCTGGAGCGATTGCTCGATGCGCGGAGCAGAGCGGGAGCACGGTGCGCCGACATCAGGGTGAGACAGCGGCGCGGCCTGCAGAGGTCGCCGCGACATCGTCGATCCAGGCGCGCACCCGGAGCTGGAGCAGATCCAGTGGAATCGACCCGGCTCCCAGCAGCACCTCGTGAAAGGCGCGGAGATCGAAGTCGGACCCGAGTCGAAGCTCCGCCTCGTCGCGAAGCTGCCGGATGATGAGTTCGCCGATCTTGTACGCGCACGCCTGCCCCGGCCACGCGATGTAGCGATCAACCTCGCGCTCGATGTTGAGCCGGCTGAGCGCGGTGTTCCGCAGCATGAAGGCGATCGCATCGTCGCGCGACCACGCCTTGGCGTGCATGCCGGTGTCGACGACGAGTCGGCACGCTCGCCACATCTCATAGAGCAACCGACCGAAGTCGTCGTAGGGATTCTCGTAGAGACCCATCTCGATGCCGAGGCGCTCGGCGTAGAGCGCCCATCCTTCGATGAACGCGGTCACGAAGGACTCGCGCCGGAAGAAGGGTTGTTCGGGAAGCTCCTGCGCGAGGGCGATCTGAAGATGATGGCCCGGGACAGCCTCGTGCAGCGCGAGCGGGATCATCTCGTAGATCGGCCGCTGATCGAGCGCGTGCGTGTTCGCATAGAAGAACCCGGCGACCCCTCCCTCGAGAGAGCCGGGCTGGTAGTAGGCGGTCGTCTGCGACGGCGCCATGAACCGCGGGATCTCGCGCACGCCGTAGGGCAGGCGTGGCAGCACGCGGAAGAGGCCGGGGAGGAGGCCGTCGACGCGCTTGCAGATGGCTCGATAGCCGTCGATGAGCTCCTCCGGGGTCTGGAAGTAGAAACGCGGATCGCTCCGCAGGTAGGCGATGAAGGCGCTGAGGAGGGCGTCATCGCCCGTTGAGGCGGCGAGCGTTCCCGCCGGGGATTCCGCCCAGTCGGTGGACTGGATGACCTCGACCATCTCCGCGCGGAGGCGCGTGACCTCCAGCAATCCGAGGCGATGGATCGCGCTCGCATCGAGGTTGGTCGTCGTGTGAAACTGAAGACGCGAGGCGTAGTAGGCCTCGCCATCGGGGAGTTCGATCGCCGCGATCGTCTCGCGACACGCGGGCAGGTAGTCGCCAACGAGAAAGTTCCGGTAGCGCTGCAGCGCATCGACCGCCGCTGCCACCGATCGTTCACCCTCGCGCCTGAGCGCCCCGGTCTCCTCGGGTGTCGTCATGGAACCGAGCCGCACCAGTGGCTCAAGGAGCATTCGCAACTGGCCTCGAATGACGGCGTCGAGTTGCGACGGCACCATCTCGACGGTGACCTCGGGCGGCACCATGCCGCGCCGAATCCCTTCGCGCAGCACTTCGATCTCTCCGTCAATGGCCGCCGGGATCCGGTCGAGACGCTTCAGATAGTTGCGGAAGTCCTCCACGCGTCGAAGCGGGATGCGCTCATGCAGTTGTGGAATGCGCTGCTGGGGACCGTGAATTGGCCCGACGGCGAAGAGCCACTCGCCCCGCTCGAAGGAGTCGATGCCCTGGAGCAGGTTCTGTTCGAAGAGTGCCGCATGCTCGCGATCGCTGCGGTTGAGCAGGTTCCAGTCGACGGCTTGAAGCTTGACGAGAAACTCCCTTTGCGCCTCGGCTCGCTTCGCCACGGCGACAGGCGACGGATCGGTGAGCCGGGTCGGATCGGTCTCCTCGCCTCGGCGCAAGGCACTCTCGGGGAACTCTTGATTCACCCACCGGTGATGCGCCTCGAAGAGGGCATGCAGCGCGGCATGGGCGCCGGGGTCGGAGGCCTCGGGGGCGTCGGCGAGCGTTCTTGACTCATCCGCGGGTGACGAGCGGACGAAAGCGCCAGCAAGGATCTCCGCCGCGCTGGGCGGGTCCGCTGATGCCGTCGGTGATGGGTGCACGACCCAGACGACGAGCACGATCAGCACCAGAAGCCGTCGCATGGCTCGCAAGGTATCGTCCCCCAAGGTCCGCGCGTAGTCTTTCGACAGAACTGCAACCCTCATGGTCATTCAGAAGCTCACGCTCGCCCACAGTCCCGATCCTGATGATGCCTTCATGTGGTGGCCCATCTTTGAGGGCCTCGTCATCGAGCCGGGCATGGTCTTCGAACCGGTGATCGCCGACATCGAGACGCTCAACCGTCGCGCTGCGGGTGACTCCTCCCAGCTTCTTGATGTCACCGCGATGAGCTGCGCGAATGTGCCCCTGGTCCGCGAGCGCTACCTCGTGACCGCCTGCGGCGCATCGGTCGGGGAGGGTTACGGCCCGAAACTCGTGGCGAGATCGCCGATCACGCTCGACGCTCTGAAGTCGTCACGGCCGAGGATCGCCACGCCAGGCGCGCGAACGACCGCGGCGCTCACGCTGGCGCTGCTCATCGGGCGCGATTCGTACGAGCCCGTCGAAGTGGACTTCCAGGAGATCGAAGGACGAGTTGCGTCCGGCGAGTTCGACGCGGGGGTCGTGATTCACGAGAGTCAGCTCACCTATGCCGACCGGGGGCTTCACCTGGTGGAGGACCTTGGGCGCTGGTGGATGGCGCGAAGCGGCCTGCCGCTGCCGCTCGGTGTGAACGCCGTGCGTCGTGATCTCGATGATCGGCTCGGCCCGGGATCGCTTGCGAAGGTGGTCGATCTCCTGCACCGATCGGTGCGCTACGCGATGGAGCATCGCGACGAGGGCGTGGGCCGCTCCCTCGCCTTCGCCCGCGGCCTTGATGCGGCGACCGCGGGTCGCTTCGTTGACCTCTATGTCAACCGCTGGACCCTCAACATGGGAGAGCGAGGGCGAAGCGCGGTCGCCCGGTTGATCGAGGAAGCAACCGCCGCCGGTCTGCTGCCGGCAGGCTCAACCGTCGACTTTGCGCCGCTACACTCGGCAACCTCCGTATGAGCTCCTTTCTTCCCCCCGAGACTGAACAGGGCTACGCACCGCCGTCCGTCCGACAGTTCAGCGTCTTCCTTGACAACAAGGTCGGCAAGCTGAATGAATTGCTTCGACTCTTCGAAGAGAAGGAGCAGCTTCATCTCGCCGGGTTCTCAGTGATCGACGCGAGTGACTACGCCGTCGTGCGGGTCATCTTTTCGAACGCCGACCTTGCCCGTTCACTGCTCAGGCAGGCGGGCTACACCTTCTCGGAGAGCGACCTGCTGGTGGTGGAGCTGCACGAGTCACAGACGCTGAAGAACCTCTGCATGCATCTGCTCGGCGCCGAACTCAATATCCGGTTCGCCTATCCCGTCATGCTCCAGCGAGAAGGGTGCCCGACCGTGGCCCTCTCCGTCGATGATCACACTCTGGCTGGACAGATTCTGCTGCGCAAGCGCTACAGCCTGCTCGGCGAAGAGGATCTCGCCTGACCGCGTGTGTTTCCAGCCCTTCCTGACCCCGAGGTAAGCTGCTCATGGCACGTATCGTCCGAGTGACCGGCAATGGTCCAATCAAGATCGAACCCCAGACGAAGCCCATCTTCGTCTGCGGGTGCGGCCTCTCTCACAACCTTCCCTTCTGCGACGGACATCACAAGAAGTGCCGCGAGGAACTCCCCGGCAAGCTCTACCGCTATGACGAGCGCGGGGAGGAAGTCGTCGAAGTCGTCGATGACCCCAAGGGCGGCTGACGCTCGGCCCGGCGCGGGACCGGCTCACTGTGGATACGCGCACCAGGTCTTCTCGGTCTCCCACACGCAGACACGCTCGAGGCGCACGCCGGTTCCCCCGAGCGGCGCATGCAGACGGTCGAAGATGATCTGTGCGATGTGCTCGACCGACGGGTTGAATGAGGCGAACTCCGGGCAGTCGAGATTCAAGTGGCGGTGGTCGTAGCGCTCGATCACCTCGCGTTCGACGACCTCGATCCACTCGGAGCCGTCGGCGCTCGCACTGGCGCTTGCCGCGGGGCGGGAGATGGTGACATCGAGTCGATAGTTGTGACCGTGACCCGAGGCGCGGCTGCACTTGCCGAAACGGGCGAAGTTCTCCTGGTCACTCAGCCCGGGAATGTGCAGACGGTGCGATGAGGAGAAGTCGAAGCGTCGAGTGACCTGGTAGCGATCGGGCATGGCGGGATCCACCGAGAGGGTCAGGAAGGGGCTCCATCGGAGTTCGAGCCGAGGCTCACCTCGGCCGAGGGCCGTCGCAAGGGCATGGGCCAGTGAGTGGAGAAGGGCGCACCACGAGGCGAGACCGCGCGAAGGTTCGAGGAGATCGGGACGGGCCGCGAGTTCAGCGGGGAGCAAGTGCCTGATGGCGCTATCGACCTCGCTGATCGAGATGATGTAGCCACCGCGCGCTTCAGGCGCTCCGCGGATCTGGACATCGAGTTCGCAATAGAATCCCGGCGCTTCCAATCCGGGCTGCCCCCCGGCAGCGACCAATGCCAGATGCGGCGACCCGATCGCAGCGGGTCTCAGAAGCAGCGGAACTGTTCGGGAGAGGGTGGGCACGGTCGGCGTCAAGGTCTAGGATCTTCGCGGATGGGGTGGATGGAGAGTCAAGTGAGCCCTGGCCGGGACCCGTGATGAAATTCACAAACAGTGACTAGGGATTTTCACGGCATCGACCTCATACGCCAAGCACCCCGTCATACTTGGAGGTGGTGCGGTTGTCACCGCTCCAATCTGCCGCTAGAGTCCGGCAGTTCACTTGCCCCCGGAAGGGCTCGGCGTGAGGCTTGCCTCCGCCGGGCCTTTTTTCTTTTCATATGCATCGTCCACACCGGACGCGTTGAATCCACCAACCGCGTGCGTATCACAGTCACCGCATCATTGATGGTTCTCCTTGGCGCGTGCGCCGCCGAACCGGCTGGCCCCCGCGGCAGTGATGTCCCGACCACGGGGGCGGCCCCGGCAGTAGCGCCTTCGGACACCGAGCGCCCCAGCCGCTCCGCCGCCGTGGAGGCTCCCGGTGCCGAATCCGCCGGCTCCTCCGAAGGCGACTCGAACTCGGAGATGAACTCCGGGATCGTGCAGCTCGGCCCAGCGGTCAGGATCAACCGTCAGCGCCGCGAGGTGGAACTGGACGGCTACATCAGCCTCGATCATGGGCCCCTCGAACAGGTCGCCTGTGCCAAGGGAACCCGAGAGCACGAGTCGATCTTCGTGCCGCTCGCCCGACCGAGTCAGATTCACGCGGCGCTCCTTCTCGCAGGCTTCACACCGGGCCAACCCGGCGAGTGGAGGGTCGATGCGCAGGGTGCGGTTTCGCTGACTCCTCCCTCGGGCGATGAGATCGAAGTTCTGCTCAAGGTCGAAGTCGAGGAGTTCAGGCCGATTCACCTGTTCATTCGCGACGGTCGGACCGCGGTGCTCTTTCCGGATCGCCCGTTCGTCTTCGCCGGGAGCCGGTTCATTCCAAATCCATCGCCGACGGGCAGCGGGGAGGTCTATCTCGCCGATGCGACGGGGAGCATCATCGGGATCGTCACATTCGGTGACGAGCTGATCGCGTGGCGCGAGGTGATTCCCGACCTCGCCGATGTCGCCGAGCCCGTCTGGCAGGCGAATCCGCTGCGCCTGCCGCCGCGCGGCACGCCCGCGAGGCTCCTGCTGCGGCCGCCGGCGTCGTTGAGCCGATGACACACCCCGCGTGAGGCTGCTCGGCATCGATCCCGGTCTGACGAACACGGGCTATGCGTGTCTCGAACTTCGGCCCCGGGGGCGCGAGCCGCGCCTCATCGAGGCTGGTGTCCTGCGCTTGGCCGCGCGGCGCTCCATCTCCCATCGCCTGCGCCAGCTCGACGAGGACCTCGAGTCACTCATCTCGGAGCTGCGGCCGTCGCGCATGGCGGTGGAACGGGTGTTCACCCATGTCCGCAACCTGCGCACCGCCATCGTGATGGCGCACGCGCGCGGTGTGGTGCTGCTCGCGGCGGAGCGCCATGGAATGGACCTCGATGAGTTCACCCCGGCCGCGGTCAAGAAAGCCCTCACCGGTCGGGGAAACGCCGACAAGCGACAGGTCCAACTCGCGGTGATGGGCCAGTGCGGCCTCGCGAAGCCACCATCGCCGAACGATGTCTCTGACGCGATTGCCATCGCGCTCACCGCGGCCCGGCGGGTGGGACGCTGAACGGCCGTTCGCTACCCTCCCGCACCATGCCGGCGCCGAATCTCCTCGTCCTCTCCCGTCGGCTCCTGTGCGATCACCTGACGCCGGTGCTCGCCTATCGCCGACTGGTCCGGGAGGACGATCGCACGGCGCCGAGCTTCCTGCTCGAAAGCGTCGAACAGGGCGGCGCCGTAGGGCGCTACTCGATGCTCGGCGCACGCCCGGCCATGGAGGTTCTCGCGCGTGAGCGCCAGGTCACGCTCGTCGATCATGGTCGTGGTTCCACGCGAGTCATGGAGCAGGATGACCCCTTGCAGGTGGTCCGCTCGATCTCGCGCTCGCTGGTGCCATTTGCGCCGCAGGGAAGCCTGCCAGTCTTCCACGGCGGGTGGGTGGGCATGGCGGGATTCGACGCCGTGCGATGGCTCGAACCGTTGAAGCTCCCGTTCACTTCAGCGCCACCTGATGATCGCCGGCTTCCCGATCTTCATATGGGGCTCTACCGGAGTGTGGTCGTCTTCGATCATGTCACGCGCCTCATGCACGCGGTGACGGCGGTGCCGCTCGACGATCACGCGAGCGAGTCGGCGGCGCACGAGGTGGGGGAGCGCGAGCTCGATGGCATCGAAGGGCAGCTTGCATCCGAGGCGCCTCCGCTCGATTCGGCGGCGATCAACATGGACCTTGCCGCGCTTCCCGCCGCGCCGGCACGCTCGAGCTTCTCGCGCGAAGGCTTCGAACAGGCGGTGCGGACCGCGCAGGAATACATCGCCGCGGGCGACATCTTCCAGGTGGTGCTCTCGCAGCGGCTCGAGCGTTCAACGAGCGCCGATCCCTTCGAGATCTACCGCGCCCTGCGCGTCGTGAATCCGAGCCCCTACATGATCTACCTCCAGACCGCTGGAGCGATCCTGATCGCCTCAAGCCCTGAGATCCTCTGTCGCACGCGCGGGCCGATCGTGACGAGTCGTCCGCTCGCCGGAACACGGCCGCGAGACAGCGATCCGGAGCGGGACCGCGCGCTCGAAGCGGAACTGCTGGCCGATGAAAAGGAGCGCGCGGAGCATGTGATGCTCGTCGATCTGGCGAGAAATGACCTCTCCCGCGTCTGCGCTCATGGAACCGTCGAAGTCGCGGAGTCGATGGCGATCGAGCGATTCAGTCATGTCATGCACATCTCGAGCACCGTCATCGGACGGCTGCACGATGGCATGGATGGCTGGGACGCGCTGCGAGCGTCGCTTCCGGTGGGCACGGTGAGCGGAGCGCCGAAGGTGAGGGCGATCCAGATCATCGATGAACTTGAACCGGTGCGACGCGGGCCCTACGCCGGCGGCATCGGATGCGTCGGCTGGAACGGGGACATGGATATCGCGATTGCTCTGCGGACCATGGTCATCCCGACGACGCTCGAGCCCGGCGGCATCGCGCTGCGCACCGAACCGCCGTGGACGGTCTGGCTTCAGGCGGGGGCCGGAGTAGTGCTCGACTCCGATCCCCGCCGCGAGTTCGAGGAGACGATGCGCAAGGCGGCAGCCCTCGGGCGCGCGATCGATCTGGCGGAGCACGCCTTCAGCCGCGAGCGGCGCCTGCGGAGTCCGCGAGGTCGCCGGTGAACGCACTCGTTGGCGACTCACTCGGAAGTCGCCAGGTACATCTCTTCGGTCGCCACGGAGAGGCGCTGGACGAGGCCACCCATGATCACCCCGGCAATTCCGATGGGGATCGCCAGCGTGATCTGCGAGGCAATGCCGACCCAATGGGGCGCGGCCGTGGACATCCAGAGCAAGAGCCCGATGAGCGCCAGAAGTGCGGTGGCCGCGGCGAGCACCGCGATCGTCGCGCGCGAAGCAGTGGTCAGCCACGGCGTGTCGAGCAGAGTCGCCGCCCGAAGCAGCAGGACGCTTCCGACCGTCAGTTCGCCGATCTGGAGCCCGCACCAGATGAGGGCGCCGGCGAGCGTCTGTCCCGGCGTCAGCCAGATACCGAATCGTCCGATCGCGTCCTGGACACAGGCCACGGTGAAGATCGTGCCGAAGATTGTCGAGATCCACGCGAGAGTGTGAGCAGCCCGCAGAACAGGAACGAGAGGTCCCCGAGTCCCAAGCCCGGAGCGAAGCACTCTTCCAATCGCCGAGAGACGGACCATGGTCGCGCCGAGCAGCACGACGGCCGTCAGGGGACCGAGAACGGGCCACACAAGCGTTCCCATCGGCGCCAGTGTTGCAATCTTGAGACTCATCCCGAGGTCCTGAAGGCCCCCGACGGCGTACTCGGGATTGGCAAGGATCTTTGCGTCAATCGAGAGTCGAGCGGCCTTGCCGCACTTCGGACAGCGTCCATCAATGGGCAAACCCGACAACACCTCTCCACATCCGATGCACGGGAGTGGAGACTCGATGCGCCCGGCTGGCGCGATGGTCTGGAGCGAAGTGGACACCGGAGTCAGGTTTCCCTTCGGAGAAGGCGAACCTGAACCGAGTATAGAGGTATCCCTCAGCGACCCCTTCAAGGAGAGGCGTTTCCCATGAGCGTTGTGTTCAAGCGAAGTCACCCCGCATCGACCGATGGTTCACCCGCCGCGCGAGAGGCCGCCCGCGGCTCTCGGCCCCGGCCGCGTCGATTCGGAGCCATCGTGCTCTCGGGCATGCTGCTGGCGGGTTTGGGGGTCATGGGTGGAGCGCTTCTCCTGTCGCCGTCGTCGGCAAGCGCCGCCGAGGCGCGCCGCGCTCCGCAGTCGGTTATCGACTGGTCAAACGCCGTCTGGAATGCCGCCAAGGCATCCGACTCGGCGCGGGTCGACGAACTGCTTTCGAAACCGCCCGAGGACATCGATGGCGCCGCGCTCAAGCGTCTCCGGGAGCTGGTCGAGCATCGCAATGAGAACATCCGCGCGACACAGCGGTCCATCGAGGAGGAGATCGGACGCAAGCGAGCCGAACTTCGTCGCGCGCTTGACGCCAATGACATGACGCGGGCGATGCTCGCTGCCGCGAACTTGAAGTTCCTCTGCAAGGAGTGGGTCTGCGAACTCGAGCAGGCTGATGTCGCCGAGGCGATTCGGCGCGCCGAGCAGATTGCCGAGCGAGCGGAGCAGGAGGGAGATCTCCTCCTCGCTCAGGAGATGTTCTTCCGGCTTCGAGGGCTCTACGAGAGCACCACCGAGGCGGCCAAGTATCGCCAGTGGGATGCGCGGCTCGACACGATCAGCCGACGCATCGGATTGATGGCGTCCTACGCACCGAAGCAGCTTGCCGAACTTCGAACGATCGCCTCAAACCGCGTTCGCGCGAGCGCCCGAGCTGCGGCGCAGGCCGCCGCCGACGAAGCGATCGCCGAGGGGCGCGAGCCCGATGCGTCCACGCAGAGCGCCTTGAAGGAGGCCGAGGAAGAAGCGCAGCTCGCGCGCTTCCAGCCGACCGGCGATGAGTGGCGCGACGAGGTGCGATCGATCAACGAAGGCATGCTCACCGAGTCGCTGCGTCGCCTCGCCGGCGACCATGTCTCGAACACGGGCTGGATGCCGCTTCTCGCGGGCAGCCTCGATGCCATGGAGCTGCTTGGATCAACTCCGGCGCTTTCAGAGACCTTCCCCAAGCTGGGTGACGAGACGGCCCGCGCCCGCTGGCTTGAAGCCGTCAAGGCGCAGCAGGCGCGGCTCGCGGCCACTGGCCCCGAGTCGGTCGGCCGCAGGACCTATGAGTCGATGCTCGCCGCGCTCCGAAGCGCGAATCGCGACTCGCTGGAGTTGCCGGAAGAGGTGCTTCTCAAGGAGTTCGGCGATGGCGCCACACATGTTCTGGCTCGCGACCAGGAAGATCCTTACAGCGAGATCATCTGGCCCGAACGAGTTCGACGCTTCCGCCAGTCCGTTGATGGCAAGCTGATCGGTGTGGGCATCCAGATTCGCTTCGACGACAAGCGCGACATCATGGTGTCGATGCCGCTCGAGGGATCTCCGGCGATGCGTGCGGGAATTCGGCCGGAGGATCGCATTGTCGCCGTCGATGGCGAGCCGACCCTCGGCTGGTCGCTGAACCGAGCCGTGGACAAGATCACCGGTCGCGCGGGCGAGGCCGTGGCGCTCACCGTTCGCCGCGCCGATGAGTCGGCGGAGAATGGCGAGCGACTCATCACCTTCTCCCTCGAGCGGCAGCCGATCAAGCTCCGCTCCGTGCATGGCTGGTGGAAGGATTCCCTCGACCGCGACGGCAACCCCGTGTGGCGCTGGTACATCGATCCCGACGCGAGCATCGGCTATGTCCGACTCACGAGCTTCACCGAGGAGTCAATCGCCGACTTCAATGCAGCGCTGCGGCAGATGGAGTCGCAGGGCGGTCCGCTCCGCGGGCTCATTCTTGACCTTCGCAGCAATCCGGGTGGACTGCTCCAGAGCGCCGTTGAGTTCGTGAACATGTTCGTCGAACGAGGCGAGATCGTGAGCTGCCAGGATCGGCTCGGTCAGAAGGTGCCGCGCATGACCCGCTCGGCCCAGCCGCATCGGGCGGTTCGCAAGGGGCTCCCGCTGGTGGTGCTCATCAACGAGGGCTCCGCGAGCGCGAGCGAGATTGTCGCGGGCAGCCTCCGCGCCCATGGCGCCGCCGTGGTCGTCGGCCAGCGCACCTTCGGCAAGGGCAGCGTGCAGGAGGTGGCCTCTGTCAGCGTGCCCGGCGCCGATGCGCAGGTGAAGTACACGACCCATCACTATGTGCTGCCCGGTGACGGTGGCATGGGGCCCGGCCGCCTGGTGCACAAGAAGCCGGGAGCGACGGATTGGGGTGTCGACCCCCACCTCCAGGTGCGCATGAGCCCCGATCAGATTGAGCGCTCGACGCGTCTTCGGAACGAGGCGGATTCGATCGACGATCAGCCGGTCGCGGGAGCAGCCAAGGATCGACCCGATGTGAACGATCTCTTGACCAAGGGGTACGACCCGCAACTGGAGACCGCGGTGCTCGTCCTTGGCGCGAGAGTGCTTCGGGATCTTGAGGAAGCTCGGATCGCCAAGGGCACGCCCTGAGGGCGGCCGGGGTCCGCGGAATCATCGGGCCGGGAGAACCTTCTTCTCCAGCCATTGCCCGCGAAGGGCCGAACCCCTATAAGTAAGGGTTCGCGCCCGCACGGACCGCCATGCCGGTGGTCCCCACGGCGCCAGGTGTATTCCAGACATGACCCGAGTTTCGCCCTCCACGGGCCAGCGCGTCTTCGATGTGCACGGTGCGACCGAGCGACCGGCGATCGCGCCCCCTCGTCACGCACCGGTCCAGCCGGCGGTCGATGACGCCACGCTCACGCGCTGGCTGCGCGACATGCTGCTCATTCGAGAGTTCGAGGTGCGCTGCATGCAGGCGTACCAGGACAAGAAGATCGGCGGCTTCTGCCATGTCTACATTGGTCAGGAGGCGGTCGCGGTCGGCTGCACGGCCGCGATCGAAGCGAAGGATCCGATGGTGACGGCCTATCGCGACCATGGCCATGCACTCGCTCGCGGCATGTCAGCCCGCGCCTGCATGGCGGAAATGTTCGGGCGCATCGGCGGCTGTGCCAAGGGCAAGGGCGGCTCGATGCACATGTTCGATCGGGCGAACAATCTCTTCGGCGGTCACGGCATCGTCGGGGCGCAGACGCCGCTCGGCGCCGGGCTTGCCTTTGCCACGAAGTACGAGGACGAGGTCATCAACGGCGGTCGGTCGAACCGCGTCACGCTCTGCTTCCTCGGTGACGGGGCGCTCAATCAGGGCGCCTTTCACGAGGCGATGAATCTCGCGGGGCTCTTCAACCTGCCGGTCATCTTCATCGTCGAGAACAATGGCTATTCGATGGGGACCTCGATCCATCGCGGCACCACGATGGGGCATGATCTCTCATCGAAGGCCCTCGGCTACGGCATCGATGCGGAGGTGATCGACGGCATGGATGTCCTCGAGGTGCATGCAGGCATGTCAAAGGTCGTCGCCGACGCGCGACGCCGATCGCGACCATGGTTCGTCGACATGCGCTGCTACCGCTTCAAGGGCCACTCGATGAGCGACCCACGGAAGTACCGCACGCGCGAGGAGGAGGAGGTCTTCGAGGCGGGTGATCCCATCGGTCGCCTTGAGCGCGTGATGCGAGATCGAGGCGCACTTGATGATCTCCGATTCAAGGAGATGCAGAAGGCCGTGCGCGAGGAAGTTCGCGACGCGGTCAAGTGGGCCGATGAGTCGCCTGCGCCATCCGTGGGCGAACTGCATCACGATGTCTTCGTCGAGCCGTGGGGGCCCTACACCGGCACGAGTTTCCCGCCGTTTCTGCGGGAGCAGGGCTTGAAGGCGCCGTGGCGCGAGGAGGAGTGTCCATGAGCGTCACTTCGATGAGTTCCGCTGAGGCGGCCGTGGGCGAGCCTGATCCAGGCAGTCGTCAGATCGAGTTCCGCGACGCGCTTCGCGAGGCGATGAGCGAAGAGATGCGGCGCGATGTCCGGGTCTTTCTCCTGGGTGAGGAAGTCGCGCAGTACCACGGCGCCTACAAGGTGAGCCGTGGCATGGTCGATGAGTTCGGCGAGCGCCGCATCATCGACACGCCGATCAGCGAGTCGGGCTTCGCAGGCATGGCGATCGGCGCGGCGATGCTCGGATTGCGACCGATCGTCGAATTCATGAGCTGGTCGTTCTCGCTGGTGGCGGCCGATCCGATCCTGAACAACGCTCCGAAGATGCTCTACATGTCGGGTGGACAGTTCGGTTGCCCGATCGTCTTCCGCGGCAATGACGGTGCCGGTGGCCAGCTCGGATCAACGCACAGTTGGTGTGTCGAGGGTCTCTACTCGAATGTGCCCGGCGTGAAGATCGCCATTCCGAGCTGCCCCTATGACGCCAAGGGCCTGCTCAAGACCGCCATCCGCGACGACGATCCGGTCTTCTTCCTCGAGAGCGAGCGCATGCTCTCCGTGAAGGGAGCAGTGCCCGAGGAGGAGTATCTGATTCCATTCGGCCGCGGCATCGTGCGCCGTCGAGGCGCTGACTGCACGCTGGCAAGCTGGGGGCGACCGGTGAACTTCTGCCTTGAGGCGGCCGAGGAGCTCGCGAAGGAGGGCATCGACTGCGAGGTCATCGACCTTCGGACGATCCGGCCGCTCGATCTCGAGACGGTGGTCCGCTCCGTGCAGCGGACCAACTGCTGCGTGGTCGTCGATCAGAGCTGGAGCTTCGGCTCTCCCGGCAGCGAGCTCGCGGCGCAGGTGCATGCGGCGTGCTTCGATGACCTCGACAACTTCGTGCACCGAGTGCACTCCGCCGATGTGCCGACGCCGTACGCGAGCAATCTTGAGCAGGAGTACCTGCCGAATGTCCGCCGGATCTGCGAGGCCGTCCGACACGCCACCTATCGCGCCTGATCGGCGTTACGCTCTCCGCCCATGCCCATCGATGTCACCATGCCTCGCCTCTCCGACACCATGGAGTCGGGAACCGTGGTGCGCTGGCATGTGAAGGAGGGCGATCCCGTCACCAGCGGTGCCGTGGTCGCGGACATCGAGACGGACAAGGCCACCATGGAGATGCAGGTCTTCGACGATGGCACCATCGCGAAGATCCTGGTTCCCGAGGGCCAGGCCGTGAGTGTGGGAACGAAGATCGCCGAGATCGCGGGGGATGATGATGGCGGAGCCGGAGCCTCGGGCTCGGAACAATCGAATGCAGGTTCGGTGACGCCTCCTTCGGCGACATCGGAGCGAACGAACTCAGCAACGACCGCAGCGTCGTCCGAGCGAATGGGCGCGCCGCAACAGGCGGCTGGTGCTTCACAGGCGGTGCAGTCTGGAGCGCCATCCGATCGTTCTGCTGCGCAGGACTCCCGACGGTCGGCCGAAGGCGTCGCTCCAATGCGCGTCTCACCGGTCGCGCGGCGGATGGCTGAGGAGTTCGGCGTCGATCTCTCGCAGGTGCGAGGTTCCGGGCCGGGCGGCCGGATCATCAAGCGAGACATCGAAGCGGCCGCGGAGACCGCCGGGGCCCGCGTGCCGTCACGCGAAGGGCCGCTGGAAGATCGAAGCAGAGCGGGCCTCGCCTCGCCGGCGCCAGCTTCGGCGTCGCGGAGCGCTGACCGCGGCTCACTGGCCACGCCCGTTGGGCAGGGCGGCGCTCGCTCTGGCGGCGCGCTCGCCGTCTCCGGCCTCCAGAGCGTGGAGATGCCCCTCTCCTCCATGCGGCAGACGATCGCGAAGCGTCTCGTCGAGAGCAAGCAGTCGATTCCGCACTATCAGGTCTCGATGGCCTTTGCGATGGACGCGCTCGTCGCGCTGCGATCATCGCTCAACGCCGATCTCGAGAAGAGCGGCGTGAAACTCTCAGTCAATGACTTCGTGGTTCGCGCGGCGGCGTTGGCGATGGCCCGGCACCCCTTCTTCAATGCAAGCTGGGGGGGCGACCACCTCGTGGTGCACCAGACGGTCAACATCGGCGTCGCGGTGGCCCTCGACGAGGAGCGGGGCGGCGGTCTGCTCGTCGCCACGATCCGCGATGCCGATCGAAAGAGCCTCCGCCAGATCTCCTTGGAGGCGAAGGCGCTCTCCGAGAAGGCCCGAACCAAGGGGCTGTCGCTTGAGGAGATGTCCGACTCCACCTTCACCATCTCGAACCTCGGGATGTTCGGGGTTGATCACTTCACGGCGATCATCAATCCACCCAACAGCGCCATCCTCGCCTGCGGCGCGGCGCTTCAGAAGCCCGTGGTGCGCGATGGTGCGCTGGCGGTCGGCTGGGAGATGACCGCGACGCTGTCGCTCGATCATCGCGTCATCGACGGCGCCATGGCCGCTCGCTTTCTCCAGACGATCCGGCACTTCTTCGAGCATCCGACCCTGCTGCTCGTCTGACTCCATAAGGGGAGCGCGTCTGCTACGCTCGGTCCGTAGGGGATCGTCCCAGGCATGTCGCGGCGCGCCCTCATCCTGCTTCTTCTCTTTGCCGGTGCGTCAACGCTTGCGCTGTTGGCGTGGTGGGCGGGCTCGTCGCTGCTCGCCTCTCGTCGGGCCCCCATCCGAGTCGGGGTGCTTCACTCGCTGACGGGGCCGCTCGCAGTGTCCGAGGCCCCTGTGGTCGAGGCGTGGCGACTGGCCGCCGAAGAGTTGAACGCCGCGGGCGGCGTTCTTGGAAGGCCGATCGAGTTGGTCGTGGTCGACGGTGGAAGTGATCCAACGGTCTTCGCCCGCGAGGCGGAGCGACTGCTCGGTCGCCATGGTGGCGGAGTGGATCTTCTTGCAGGAACTTGGACCAGTTCGAGCCGCAAGGCGCTCCTGCCCGTGCTCGAGAAGCACCGCTCGCTTCTGCTCTATCCGGTGCAGTTCGAGGGGCTCGAAGAGTCGCCCTTTGTCGTCTACCTCGGCGCGGCTCCCAATCAGCAGCTCGGGCCCGCGGTTGAATGGGCAATGGAGCGAGGGCTCCGTCGAGTAACGCTCGTGGGGAGCTCCTATGTCTATCCCGTTGCCGCGAACCGCATTGCGCGTGATCTCGTTGTGGCGCGAGGGGGCGAGATCGTGGCGGAGGTCTATCTGCCGCTGACCGGCGGCAATCTCGTCCAGGTTGCGGAAGAGATCGCCGCGTCGAAGCCGGATCTCGTCATCTCCACCGTCAATGGAGAGGCGAATCAGGGTCTCATGAGGGCGCTGCGCGCCGCGGGCTTCAATCCGGCCACGACTCCGATCATCGCACTCTCGATCAGTGAAGCCGAGCTTCGCGCGTGGGAGCCCGGCCTCTTCACCGATGTCATCGTGCCAGCGAGCTACTTTCGGACCGTGCCGCATCCTGAGAATCATCGCTTCCTGACGGCGCTCCGCACTCGAGGCGCGAGCGACGCGGCGGGCGATGCCATGGTCTCCGCGTACAAGGGCCTTCACCTCTGGGCCCAGGCGGCCGCTCGGTGCGGTTCAACGGCACCCGCCGATGTTCGCCGTGCCCTGCGCGTGTGTCATGGGGAGGGCCCAGGAGGGACCTTTCTGGTTGATCCACAGTCACTCTACACCGCGAAGGTCATGCGCCTCGGGCGCGTGAGGCGCGACGGTGACATGGAGATCATCTGGGACTCGGAGAAACCAGTCTCGCCGCAGGCGTGGCCCGTGTGGCGAAGTCGTGCGGAGTGGCAGTCGTTTATCAATGATCTCCAGACCCGGTGGGGAGGTCAGTGGCAGGGAGAGGTGGCCCCATCCGGCGCAGGAAAGGCAGGCGCCTCGTGATCGCTTCGGATGATCGTGGAAGCGAGACCGGTCTTCTTCGTCGAGATTCGATCGGCGGCCGTCTCCTTCGTGCATTCGTGCTGATGGCGCTGGTGCCGGTCCTGGCCATGCTGCTCATCACCTGGTGGATCTCCCGGACCAGCGTGGAGTCGATGCAGATCTCGAGCTTGAAGGCGATCGCCACGCTCAAGGCGGAGCGATTGAATGCCTTCGCCACGCGGCGCCTCCAGGTCGTGACAGCCCTTGGAGTCAGCCCTGGGGTCAACGCGGCCTTCGATCATCTCGAGGCGACCGCGCGCGTGGAGAGCGCCGTCGATGCCGATCGTGCGTTCCTGCGGAGGCTCTCTGAGAACTACGAAGCGCCCGATGTGCTGCTGATCAATCGCGATGGAGAGGTCCTGCTCTCGGCATATCGGCGTCACCTCGAGGGGCGATCGATTGCGCAAGGGGAACTCAGGAATACAGCGCTCGCCGAGGTGGTTCGCCGCGCCCGCATGCAGATGGCGCCGGAGATCAGCGAGATCTCGCGTGAGCAGGTCGGCGAGCGTCCGATGCTGATCGTGGCCGGCCCGGTGATCGGCGATGGTGTTCTCCGAGGCTTCCTGGCGATGGAGGTGGCCCCCGAAGCCATCGACGAGGTGGTTCTCGATGAGCAGGGACTCGGCCGGACGGGGCAGACGGTCTGCGCCACCATTCAGGGCGGCATGCTCGTGGTGACGGCACCGACGCGCTTCGATCCCGATGCGGCCTTCAATGTCATGGTCCCCCTCGGAGCCGATCGACTGATGCGGCTCCAGAACGCGGCCCGCGGAGTCGACAGCGCTGGTCAGGAGCGCGGCGCCGATGGCGAGATGGTGCTCGGTTCGTGGACGCATGTCGGTGCGCTGGGCTGGGGGCTGGGGGTCACCATGGAGACCTCCGAGGTCTTCGCCCTGGCGCGTCGTCAGCAGTGGGCGGCTGGCGCGGTGGCGCTCCTTGCGATGATTGCGGCGATTGTCATCGCCTGGCGCCTTGCCCGTTCGATCAGTCACCCGATTGCCTGCGCGGCCGAGGCGAGCGAGCGCCTTGCGAGGGGCGACCTTGTCACGGAGTGCGAACCCGTCGGGCGAGGGGAGCCGCGAAGACTGCTCGAGTCGATGGGGCTCGCGATGCGCACGCTCGGATCGCTGCTTGGTCGCCTGCGTCACTCCGCGGCCGAACTCGAGCAGACCGCGACGGAGATCCGGAGAACCGCCTCCGAGCAGGAGGAGGTCGCCCACGCGTTCGGCGCAAGCGCCACCCAGGTCGCGGCGGCGGTCACCGAGATGACTGGTACGGGACGGGAACTGGCGGACACCATGAGCGTGGTCGCCGAGGCGGCCACCAAT
Organism: Phycisphaeraceae bacterium; assembly: GCA_019636735.1. NCBI lineage: Bacteria > Pseudomonadati > Planctomycetota > Phycisphaerae > Phycisphaerales > Phycisphaeraceae > Phycisphaeraceae bacterium. Next base: position 75,385 of record JAHBWY010000007.1, on the reverse strand, counting down.
GCGGCGGCCTTGGCGGGGCGTGGGCGCGAGGGATTGGCGGAACTCGATCGGCGCACGGGGTCGCTGAGGGCGGCGACAGAGACGGTCGCCCGGCGGCTTGAGACGATCCGCGAGCGGGCCTCCGCCATCAACACGGTGATCACCACCATCACGCGCGTCGCGGATCAGACCAATCTGCTTTCGATCAATGCGGCGCTTGAGGCGGAGAAGGCGGGGCGCTACGGACTCGGATTCCAAGTGGTGGCACGAGAGATCAATCGCCTCTCCGAGCAGACCTCGGAAGCGACCACGGACATCGAGCGGATCGTCGTCGAGATGCAGGAGTCGGTGGCCGATGGAGTCAGCGAAATGGGCCGCTTTTCACGCATCATGGAGGAGGGCGCCACGACCGTCGAAGACATCGGCAGTCGGCTCGCCGACATCATCGGCGTCGTCGAAGACCTCAAGGAGCGCTTCCAGCGTGTGAGCGAGGGAATGGATGCGCAGAGCATCGGTACGCGGCAGATCGCCGAGGCCATGGAGCAGTTGAGCGACGGCGCCAGGCGGACGATTGCCGCCGTGCGCTCCTTCGTCGCGGCCAGCGAGCAGCTCGATCGAAGCGCCCGCGCGCTCGCCGAGGATGTGGATCGCTTCCACCTGCCCGGGGCGTGAGCAGAGAACCAAGCTCAAACGACAACGCCCGTGCACAAGGCACGGGCGTTGAAGGTCGATCGTTGCGTGTGGTCGATCGAGGGTTGCTTACTTCGGCAGGATGACGGTGTCGATCACATGGATGACGCCGTTGGTCGCCTCGATGTCAGCCTTGGTCACGGTCGCGTTGTTGATCATGACCTTGCCGTCACGCTGGGTGATCGAAATGCGCTCGCCCTGTACGGTGGGAGCGTTCCGCGCGGCAATGGCCTCGTTGCTGTAGACGCGACCCGGAACGACATGGAAGGTCAGGATCTTGACAAGCTCGGCCTTGTTCTCCGGGCGGAGGAGGCTGGCGATCGTCTCCGGCGGGAGCTTGGCGAACGCCTCATCGGTCGGGGCGAAGACGGTGAAGGAGTCCTTCCCCGAGAGGGTGTCAACAAGTCCAGCCGCAGTCACGAGCTGCGCGAGCGTGTTGAACTTGGCATCGACTGCGGTCTGCACCAGGTTCGACTGGCTGGGCAGGATGACGGTGTCGATGACATGAATGGTGCCATTGGAGGTGCGGATGTCGGTGGCCGTGATCTTGGCCCCGTTCACCATCGCGGTGCCATCCTTCTGTGTGATGTTGATCCGCTGGCCGTTGACCGTCGCCCACGCGGGACGCGAAAGAACGGTACTCGCATCGGCGTTGCCGGGAACAACATGGTAGGTGAGGATCGCCGCGAGCTTCGCCTTGTTCTCAGGCTTGAGAAGCGACTCGAGCGTCTCCTTCGGGAGCTTCGCGAACGCGTCATCCGTCGGCGCGAAGACGGTGAAGGGGCCGGCACCCTTCAGCGTATCGATGAGCTCGGCGGCTTCGAGCGCGGCGGCGAGCGTCTTGAAGTTGCCGGCGGCAACCGCGGTGTCAACGATGTCGCTTGAGCCTCCGACGGCGCCCATGGCGACGGGAGCCTTGGGGGCCGAGGCCATGGTCGATCCACCGCTGCACTGCGCATGGGCGATCGTGGCCACGAGTGCAGAGGTTCCGACAGCAACCAACGAGTTACGAAGCAGGGTCATGGATATCTCCTTCTGAATTCCGACACCACCAAAGGCCCGCGGCGAGTCCGCGGAGCGGGGGTCGTGCAATCTTTCGCGGTGGACCCCACGCCGGATTCACAGCGGGCACCATGGAAGTCATCGCCTGACTCGGACTTTCGAGGGTCTGGCTGGGCCGAAAGGGCTGCTTTCAAGGCCTGCGCCGATCACACTCAATGCAGGAAGAGCCCTCGGCGCGGTCGCACCCGCCGATGCTCAAACCTCGCGTCGCGGCGCTGCGGTTGTTGGATCACCGGTGTTCGGCGTTCCGCGGCGCTCGATGAGCAGCAAGTGCGCCTCCTCGGCGGCCACCGGACAGTGCTCAACGCCCGCTGGCACAACGAAGATCTCACCAGGGCCGAGCGCTACTTCACCATCGCGCAACTGGATGGTGATGCGGCCATGCAACACCATGAAGAAGTCATCGGTGTCCGGATGCGCGTGCCAGACGAACTCGCCCTTCACCTTGGCCACCAGCAGATCATGACCGTTGAACGCACCGACGACGCGCGGCTGCCAGTGCTCGGAGAAGGTGGCGAGCTTGGACGCGAGATTGATGGGAGTCGGTGTGGGCATGGCTCAAAGCGGAGGAGGTCTTGTCAAGAGCGAACGCGTGGTGTGATCCGCGTGCGAGGCGCGCCGCGACCCCGGCCATCGCCCCGCGGCCGACGACGAGGCCGCTCGGTCGTCAGTGGCCCGCGCGGCCGTCGCCGAAGGACTTGGCCACTTCGCCCACCACGGCCTTGGCATCGCCAAAGAGCATCCAGGTCCGCTCGCTGAAGTAGAGCTCGTTGTCAATGCCCGCGAAGCCGGGGTTGCGACTGCGCTTGATGGCGAAGACCGTGCGGGCCTTGTCGGCATCGATGATCGGCATGCCGTAGATCGGGCTCTTCGGATCGCTCCGCGCGGCGGGGTTGACGACATCGTTCGCGCCAATCACCAGGCAGACATCGCACTGCGGCATGTCGGCGTTGATCTCCTCCATCTCGACGAGATCCTCGTAGGGAATCTCCGCCTCCGCGAGGAGCACATTCATGTGTCCGGGCATGCGTCCGGCCACTGGGTGCACCGCGAACTTGACGGTGATGCCGCGCTTCCGGAGCTGGTCGTAGAGCTCCCGAACCTTGTGCTGCGCCTGCGCGACCGCCATGCCATAGCCCGGGACAATCACCACCAGATTCGCCTGCTCCATGATCTGCGCGGCACTCTCGGGGGTCTCGGGGCGGTACTGCTTCTGTTCCCCCGAGGCGCCCGCCTGCTGCACCTGACCGAATGCGCCGAAGAGCACATTGAAGAAGGAGCGATTCATCGCCCGGCACATGATGATCGAGAGGATGAGACCGCTTGAGCCGTCGAGGGCGCCCGCGGTGATGAGCAGCCGATTGTCGAGTACGAAGCCCATCGCCACGGCCGCCAGTCCCGCATACGCGTTGAGAATGGCGATGACCGTCGGCATGTCGGCGCCGCCGATCGGCATGACGAGCATCCATCCGAAGTTGAGCGCGAGAATCACGATGCCCGCGAACGCCCATGGCGACCACGCCGCCGTCGGATGCTGGATGAGCAGCACTCCGAGCACGATGGCAAGGAGCAAGGCGCCGATGTTCACCACCGTCTGCCCGCGATAGACCCAGGGCCGCTGCGGTATCCACTTGAGTTCCTGCAGCTTGGCCGCGGCGATCAGGCTGCCCGTGCAGGTCAGGTACCCGAGGATCACCTCAGCGACGATGGCACCGGTGCGGAACGCCGTGAGCATCTCAGGCTCCGACTGGAACCAGTAGATGTACTTCGCGGTGCCGACGAGCCCTGCCGCGAGACCGCCGAAGGCATGGGAGAGCGCGGTGCGCTGCGGGACAGCCGTCAGCGGAACCATCGCGAGCCAGATGCCGGGGCCGATCGCGATCGCAATCGGCACGATGATCCAGAGATGTCGCGAGACTTCGGGCCGCGCCCATGTGGCGAGCACCGCAACGAGCATGGCCGTTGCTCCGGCAATCACCGAGCGCCGCGCCGTCTTCGGATCGGACATCCAATGCAGCGAGAAGATGAAGAGACTCGCCGCCAGCAGGTAAGCGCTCTCGATGAAGTATCCGCTCATCGCGACGGCTCCCGCTGGGTCTTGAACATCCGCAGCATGCGCTGCGTGATGAGGAAGCCGCTGATGATGTTCGTCATGCTCGCGAAGAGAGCGATTGCGCCGAGCACGCGGACATAGGTGGGATAGTGATCGTCACCCGTGATGAGAATGGCACCGACGACGGCGATCGCGCTGATCGCGTTGGTCAGGCTCATGAGCGGCGTGTGCAGCAGGCGCGAGACGCGTCGAATCACCCCCACGCCGATGAAAGTGGCCAGCACGAAGACGAAGGCCATCGCGGCGATGTCCATGTGCTTGGTGACCGGATCAACCTCCGCCATCGCCTTCTCCGCTGCCGGTGCGTCGGCACCTGCCGCGAACGCGGGAGCGAAGAGCGCCACCATTGCCACGCCGAACGACTTCATGGGCGTTCCTCCAAGGCGGCCAGTGCGTCCCGCGTGGCCTTGTGCGTGACTTCGCCCTGATGTGTGATCATGGCGCCACGAAGAATGTCGTCGTCCACCATCAGATGGAAGCGCCCCTCGCGCGTGAACGCAGAGATGAACGCGAGCAGATTGCGCGACCAGAGGGTGCTTGCGTCCGAGGGCATCGAGGCGGGCAGGTTGAGTGGAGCGACGACCCGGACAGCACCGACTTCCACGGTTCGGCCAGGCTCGCTCGCCTCGCAGTTGCCGCCCCCATCGGCCGCAAGGTCGATCACGACCGCGCCGGGCTTCATGCGGGAGACCATGTCGCGTGTGATGAGCTTCGGGGCAGAGGTTCCGCCGATCAGCGCCGTCGTAATGACGGCGTCGGCGCGGGCGCACTCCTCGGCCAGAAGTTCGCGCTGGCGGGCCTTGTCCTCATCGGAGAGTTCCTTCGCGTAGCCGCCGCCTGCGGCCGCCGAGGTGCGAAGCTCGATGCCGGCCCACTTCGCTCCGACGCTCTCGATCTGCTCCCGAACCTCGGGGCGAACATCGGTGGCGACGACATTGGCACCGAGCCGTTTGGCCGTGGCAATCGCCTGAAGTCCGGCCACTCCCGCGCCGATCACGAAGACGCGCGCGGGCAGAATGGTGCCCGCCGCGGTCATCAGCATGGGGAAGTACCGGGGCAGCTCGAGGGCCGCCAGAAGCGCACCTCGATATCCCGCAATGTTCGCCATCGAGGAGAGGGTGTCCATGGACTGCGCCCGCGTGATGCGCGGAATCGCATCGGTTGAGAAGGCGGTCAGCCGATGCGCGGCAAGCGCCCGGATGCACTCCAAGTGTCGCAGCGGAAGAAGACCCCCAAGGACCATGCACCCTTCCGGCAGCCGCTGGAGTCGTGCAACCAAGTCGACTTCGGCGGTGGAAGGCGGCCTGACCTTGAGCACCATCTCGGCGCCGTCCAGGGCCGCGGCCGCGTCATCAACAATCACCGCTCCTGCGGTCGCATAAGCCTCGTCCGCGAACTTTGCATCCGCGCCCGCGGCGCGTTCCACGGAAACCGTGTATCCCGCCGCGACGAGTTTTCTGACGCACTCCGGAACGAGCGCCACGCGAGTTTCGCCCGGAGCGGTCTCCTTGATCACGGCGAGCTTCATGGCGTTGCGACGGTCGCAGCGGGATGGGTCGGTCCACCCACGCAGTGGACCGACCGCGGCGGAAGGCTACACCAAGTCAGCACCATGGAAACCGTTGCGGCAGGGTGGGAGGGGGCCTATCCTCGGGTGTTCCAAAGGGGTGCATCGGACGCGAGGTGCGAGCCGAAACTGCCTTTGGAATCGATGGGTCCGCCTTCGTGGGACCCGTGGCGTTGTTCCCGCAGTCTGTTTTCAAGGACTCCCGCATGGGCTCTTCGACCGTCACCGTCACCATTCCCTCGGCCGCCACTCATACGCCCATTACTCCGCGGGGCGGCGACGCCGAAGCGCATGCGAAGGCCATGGCCAAGCTCATGGCCGATGTCGAGGCGTATTGCGAGGAGCTGCGGCCAATCGAGGAACTCTGCTACCTCGAGCGTCGGTTCAACCCCGACATCGCGTCGCTCGCGCACAAGTACGGCATTCTCGGCATGCCGATCCCTGTGGAACTCGGGGGACGCGGCGCCGATTCATTGACCTACGCGCGGGCTCTCGCCCGCATCAACCGGGAAGGCACCGGTGTTCGGACCTTCTTCTCCGGACAGACTTCGATCGGTCAGTACCCGATCCTCAAGTACGGCACCGACGATCAGAAGAATCGCTACCTGCCCAAGTCATGCAAGGGTGAATGCACGCTCGCCTTCGGATTGACGGAGCCCGAGGCGGGGTCGAACCCGCTCGAGGGTACGACCACCTATCGCCGCGATGGCAATCGCTTCCTGATGAATGGTGTCAAGTACCTCATCTCGAACGGCTCGATCGCCGACGCGGTCATCGTCTTCGCCTTCCCCGAGGGCGTGACCGGTCCTGAGCGGCGCATGAGCGCGTTCATCGTGGACACGGCGGGGGACACCTTCAACAAGGAGCAGTTGCACGCGAAGCCCGGCATGTACACGGCTGATACGGCGATGTTCGAAATGCACGATCACCCGGTCCGCGGCGACAACATGCTCGGTGCCGAGGGTGAGGGCTTCCGGATCGCCATGCACACGCTGGTGTCCGGCCGACTCTCAGTGGCGTCCGGCTGCCTCGGCTCGATCGAGGATTGCCTCATCGAGTGCATCAACTACTCGAAGGAGCGCCACCAGCACGGCAAGCCGATCGGCAAGCACCAGTTGGTGCAGGATCACATCGCCAAGATCGAGATCCTCCGGGCGGCGAGCGACGCCATGATCGAGCGGGCCGCCTGGGCGAAGCAGGCTTCGGATGAGCGCCCCGGTGACAAGGCAGCGCTGGCTGAGGCGGACTTCCGCGTCGCCGAGGCGAAGTTCTACGCGAGCAATGCCGCGTGGGAGGCGGCCGATCACGCGGTGCAGGTCTTCGGTGGGCGCGGCTGGTCGGAGCTCTACAGGCCCATGCGTCATCTTCAGGATGTGCGCGTCTGCCGCATCTACGAGGGCACCGACGAGATCATGAAGATGAAGATCGCGGCGCGGCTCCTCGGCAAGGAGTACGAGGCGTTCTGAGAGCCGACGAGGTCGAGCCGGACGGCGTCACGGTGCGGCGGCGAGGTGCGCCCGCACGCCATCCCAGCCATCTCGGATGACCTTGTTCGCCGACGCGCGGATGAGCGTCGACCCGACGGCGGTGACGAGGCCGGACATCTTCACCACCTCGGCCTGCCAGCGCACGCGTGATCCGCTGCCATTGGGAGCAGGTTCAACATGGATCCTGGACTCGACCTGCATGGTCAGTCCGATCCCCTTCGTGTCGACCCGCAGGAGCGCATCGCCGGGAGGTGTGCGCTCGGCAACAACCAGCGTGATCGTGAGGTTCGTCTTCAGGAAGGAGAATCCCGGTCGGACCACGGCCTTCAGGGTCTTCTCATCGACGCGCTCCGACGACACGACCCCGGGGATGATCTTGGCGAACGCCGACGGATCAGTCAGCAGTGCGAAGATGCGATCGGGGGAGTGGGGGAGGTCCTCCTCGCCGCTGAAGGGTTCAAGCCGTGATGCCATGGTCCGACGATGGTAGGGGATCGCCACAGGCGCGTCCCGGACCGGCGTTCACGGGAACCCACCACTCGGCGACACGAAGGCGATCGCGCCGGGGTCGTCGCGGCGCCATGAGCCCGACCCGTCGACGCCATCGACCCTCGGCAGCCCCGAGGGCAGCGCCGGCGTCGATTCCAAGGGAACGGAGTTGACCGGCGGGGACCCATTCAAGCCGCTCGACGAGGGCGTCACTCCGGGCTTCGGATCGGTTTCGCCGGCGAATCACCTCTTGGGGCCTCGACTTGGAAGACCAGGTGATCGATCCCCTCGTCATCGGGGCGCATGCCAGCGTAGATCCCGCCGATGCGCTCCACGGCCTTCCGCGAGCGGACATTGTTCGGCCCGACCAGGAGGTTGACGCGATCGACGAACCCGAAGGCGTGCGTGAGCATGAGACGCTTCATTTCGCCGTTGAAGCGTCCTCCCCAGCACTCACGCACGAGGAATGTCCAGCCGATCTCGACCTCCCGCCGGACAGGATCATGGCCGTGATAGCGCGTGCAGCCGATGACTCGACCGCTCGCGCGATCGATGACGATGAAGGCGCTGCGCGACTCGATGGCTCCGCGGAAGTACTCGGTGAACACCTCACGCTGCCAGCGGTCATGGCGCGGATGCTGCGCCCAGATGAGAGGATCCGACGCGGCGGCGTAGAGCGCGTCGAAGTCCTCTGCGCGGAGCGGCCGGAGCGTGAGGAGTTCGCCTTCGAGGGTGGGCTGAAGGTTGATCGGGGCCATTGGTGCGATGACACGAAAGCGTACCCGTCGCAGGATGCAGATTGTTCGCCATGAACTTCGCGATGACCACATGATGACCGCAGGTCCGTCACGATCGTCATGCGCGCGATCATCGACCCATGCTCGCCTACTGCGGCGTGGGGCGATCGCGTGCAACCGCATTGACCGTCGACGCCCATCGTCGTATGCTCGGAATCTCGTGGCGACCGGGCCAGCTTCGTGTCACGGGGCCCCATCGGCCAGCATGGCGGACAGACTCCAGCTCAGGAGACCTAATGAGCGGATTGCAGCCACACCGTGGGACCCTGGTGCTTGTTCTGGGCATCCTCGGCCTCGTCACCACCTGTGCACCCATCGGCGTTGTGGCATTCTTCTTGGGAAGGGCCGATCTGAAGGCCATGGATACCGGTGTCATGGACCCAACCGGTCGCGGGATGACCCAGGCCGGGTACATCTGCGGGATCATCGCCCTATGCCTCCTGGTGCTGACGCTCCTCGTGTTTGTCGTCGCCGCGATCATGCCGCTCTTCGCCAGCTTTCGCGTCTCGTCAGCCTGAGCTGGCGGTCTTCGTCGGGCGCGATCGCCGGGTCGGATGTGCAGCACCATCGCGTGTCTGAATGGGCAGCGCCGCCCCGGCCGTCGATGCGCGCCATGCGACGCTCGCCTGGCCCGGGTGCAGTCGGTTGATCACCGCGCGCGGTGTCGGCTGGCCACAGGACCGATGTCCAGCCGGCAAATCCTCACCGGTTCGGGCCCGACGGAGCTGGAGACTACGCCGGGCTCGGCATCATGCCGCCGACCTCGTCGGGGCCGGACTCGCGCGGTGGGGTGGGGCGCGGCGGGGCGGCGGACTTCGACTGCACCGAGATCATCTCCGCGACGGTCGGCCTGTCGAGCGCTTCGCCGCGCATGAGCTTGTCGACTTCCTCGCGCTGGAGCGTCTCGAACTTGAGGAGCGCCTCGGCCACGGCGACCACCTGATCCCAATGCGCTTCAAGCAGGCGCTCGGCATCGGTGAAGGCGTCGTCGATCAACCGTCGGATCTCCTCGTCGATGATTCGGGCCGTCTCGGGGGAGTAGTCGCGATCGGGGACGAACATGTCCCGCGTGTCCGCACCGGTGTAACTTACGAAGCCGAGCCGCTGGCTCATGCCCCACTCGAGCACCATCGCGCGGGCGTACTGCGTGGCCATGCGAATGTCCATCGCAGCGCCGGAACTCACATCACCGGTCTTCTTGGCTTCGGCGATGCGTCCGCCGCAGAGCACCCGCATGGTGGCCAGCAGGAACTTGCGCGAATAGCCGTAGCGATCCTTCTCAGGAAGACTGAAGGTGGCGCCACCCATCTGCCCGCGCGGAATGATGGTCACCTTGTGAAGGGGGTCGGCGTCATTCAGCATCGCCTGAAGCACCGTGTGCCCGGCCTCGTGGTAGGCGGTCGCCACGCGCTCGATCTGCTCCACCTTGCGCGACTTTTTCGCCCGGCCGAAGCGGATCTTGTCGCGCCCCTCCTCGAGATCGACCTGCTCGATGAAGTCCTTGTTCGCCATCGTCGCGAGAATCGCCGCCTCATTGATGATCGCGGCGAGATCGGCGCCGGAGAACATCGGCGTGCCCCGCGCGGTCTTGTCGAGGTCGACATCGGGTCCGAGCTTCACCTTCTTCGCGTGGACACCGAGGATCTGGCGGCGTCCGGCAACATCGGGCAGAGGGACATTGACCGTTCGATCGAAGCGCCCGGGGCGCGTCAGCGCAGGGTCGAGGACATCGGCGCGGTTGGTGGCCGCGATGACGATGACCTGATCGTTGGCGTCGAAGCCGTCCATCTCGACGAGGATCGCGTTGAGCGTCTGCTCACGCTCATCGTGGCCACCCGTGTTGTAGCCGCCGCCGCGCTTCCGCCCGACGGCATCGATCTCGTCGAGGAAGATGATGCAGGGGGAGTTCTCCTTCGCCTGCTTGAAGAGATCTCGCACTCGACTCGCACCGACGCCGACGAACATCTCCACGAAGTCGCTGCCGGAGATCGAGAAGAAGGGCGCATCGGCTTCGCCCGCGATCGCCTTCGCGAGGAGCGTCTTGCCGCAGCCAGGAGGGCCCTCAAGCAGCACGCCGCGTGGAATGCGACCGCCGATCTTCTGGAAGCGCTTCGGGTTCTTGAGGAACTCAACGAGCTCGGTGACCTCTTCCTTGGCCTCATCGATGCCGGCCACATCGTTGAAGGTCACATGAACCGATTCCTTCGTGGTCAGGCGATGACGGCTCTTGCCGAAACTTCCGAGCATGCCGCCGGGGCCGCCACCCGCCGCGCGGATCGAGCGCAGGAACCAGGTGAGCAGGAGCGCCATGAGCGCGATGATCACCGCCGCGATGATCAGGTTCTGCACGAGGGAGCTGCTGCGCCGCTCGATCCAGTTCACGCCGAGGGCATCGAGGCGCTCGCGGTAGAAGGCCGCGCCATCGCTTCCGATCTCGACCACGACCACGGAGCTGCGATCGCCAGGTCGCTCCATGCCCGGGGTCTTCGGCTTGAGTTCCGCCGTGAGACGGGTCTCATCGAGCACGACCGAGTCGGGCACCACGAGACCCTGCTCGAGATAGGTCCTGAACTCAGGCCATGGCAGTGTCTTGCCGCGCACGCTCGCCTGCGTCACCACCATGAAGAGCAGCACGATCATGATGATGGCGATCAGCCATGTGGTGGCATTGCGACGGGGACGAGCAGGCCCCCCCGGAGGCGTAGGGCCACCCGGAGGCCGCTGATTCGGGCCCTGATCGGGAGTCGGAGGCTCCTGGCGTGAGGGGGGCATGCGTGATTACCAATCCACCTGCATTGACGCGACGATATCCGAGGCCATGTTCTGAACGGCGTTGTAGCTGCCAAGGTCAATCGGCTCAGCCTGCGGGCGACTGGCGATGAAGACGCCGCTTCCGGTGAAACCCTGTCGGGCCACGATGGGCTTGCCGGTCCTCATGTCGATCCATTCGAAGTCAACAGTCACCTGCATCACCATTTCTTCCGAGAGACCTGTCGCCACGCTCTTGCTGAGTTCGCGGAGGCGGACCTGTCGGATTGACCCTCGGAGCACGGTATCCGCGTTGGCGGGCGAGGTCACGCGGTAGGGGGTGTTCTGCTGAATTTCCTTGACCACCGCGTCGGTGAGCAGGCGACTGATGTCGCGCTCGTAGGTGCGATTGTCGAAAATGGGCACGGCAACCGTCCGGTAGTTCTCAGGGTGCGACGAGCGCGTCGACCACCCTTCGTTCGGATTGGCGGCGCAGCCGCTCAGTTGCGTTCCAGCGGCTATGACCACGGCGACGATCACCGGGAAGGTGATCGCGGTCATCGCTCTCGTCGCTCTCATCGCGGTCATCATGCGGGCCAGCGATGCGGCAAGGTCTCGAAGCGGCATCACGGGTTGCCCCCGCTTCCTGTCGACGATGCCCCGGCCGACTCGACTCGGACCGGCTCGGCGGATTCCTGCGGCACTGCGGGGATCGCTGGCGTGCCAACTGGCGGAATGCCCGTGGGAAGTTCGACATCACCTTCCTCACCGAGAATCGCGCGTCGAATGGGTCGGTAGTTGGGCATCGTTCGAACATAGGCCTGCGGCAGGCGTTCCATCAGGGCCGGAAGCGCCCGGGCCTCGGCCACGGCGGCGATCGAGCTCGGGTATTCGCGCAGCAGCCGGCGAATCGTCCTTTCACTGGCGATGTAGTCGCTCGTCTGGCGATACCAGCGAGCCTGTTCAGCGAGCTTCGCCGCCTCGCTTTCGTAGATTCGCACGAGCAGCGCCTCGGCGCCGACCTGCTGGGCCACGACGGGCTCGATCGCCTGCAACTCCTTGATCTTCACCGTGGCTTCCACCAATCCGCTCGCGTCATAGGGCGGACCCTTGAACTGCGCCAGGTGCGAAGCGATGAGCCTCAGTCGAGCCTTGTTGATCTGTCGCGAGCGGGGATAGTTCTGAATGAACACATCGTAGGCCTCGACCGCCAGCGCCATGTCTCGGATGCGGAAGTAGTAGTCCGCCAACTCCATGCCCGCGCGCTCGGCGAGCGCGCTTCCGGGCAGGCGCTCCTGAATGCGAATGAGGATCTCCTGCGCCTCGGGGCCTGCGTCGATGATCCTGAAGGTGCCGAAGAACTTTCGCTTGAGCCCGTTCGCGTAGGCCACCGCGACTTGGAACTCTCGCTCGAGTGCGGGAACGAAGAACTCGCTCATCGGGTAGCGCCGGATGAGGTCTTCATAGGAGAAGAGCGCCTTGTACTCATCGCCTTGGGCGAGAAGGGCGTCACCCTGCACAAGCAAGGCCTCCGGTCGGAGCGGGTGGGTGGGATAGCGCTCGAGCCACGCATCAACGAGACTCTGAGCTCGTGACGCTTCGCCGCGCGCCAGGGCCTGCTTGGCCATCGTGAGCTGCTGCGCAGGCGGCGAAGGGTCGGTCTCCGGGCCCTTCCACTCGTCCATGTCGTCGAGGCGGCGCGTCTCCTGGGCCGTGGCCACGGGGGCGAAGGCGATCGCGAGGGCGAGGCCGATCAGCAGCATTTGCAGAGTCCGCATGGGAGCGGAGCGGATCGTACTCACCATGCGGATCGTGCGGCGGCTACCGTGGCGGCTCGGTGCCGGTCACTCTGAAGAGAATTCTGCTGATTGCGAACCCGGTCTCGGGCGGTGGTCGGGCGGCGCGCCTGGCGGAGCGACTGGCACAGACCCTTGCGCCCGATGTGAAGGAGGCGCGCGTGCTCCACACCTCGCCGGGTGATGCGAGGCCGTGGCTTGCGCCGGAGTTGTCGGGGATTGACCTTGCGATCGTCGTCGGCGGTGATGGCGCCGTGCGACAGAGCGCGCCACTGCTCGCAGAGTTCGGAGTGAACCTCTGGCACGCGCCGGCGGGGACGGAGAACCTCTTCGCCAGGTCACTCGGCATGCGCGGCGATGATCGCGCCATTCTCAAGGCGCTCGAGTGCGGCGTGACTCACGAGATCGACCTCGCGCTGGCGACACCGCTCGGCATGACCGACAGCAAGCCCGAGCCGTTTCTGCTCATGGCCTCCTGTGGATTCGACGCCGATGTGGTCTCGCGTCTCGCGGCGGTGCGGCGCGGCCCCATCTCGCACTTCTCCTACGCCGCGCCGATTCTGTCGACGCTGCGACACTTCACCCCTGTGGGTGTGCACATCGAATGCGACGGGCAGGCGCTCCTCTCGGGTCAGCCGACCGTCGGTGCGATCGTCGCCAACAGTCCTCGATACGCGATCGGCCTCAATCCGATTCCCGCGGCGCGCATGGACGACCACCGCCTCCACGCCGCGATCCTGCCGGGGCGCAGCGCGCTCTCGTCGCTCTCCTGGGCTGTGCGATGCCGCTTCGGCCGGCCACCTGCGAGTGTCTCCGCCCCGCACCTGCGGGTGCGTTGCGAACGCCCTTGTCTGTGGCAACTCGATGGCGATGCGGCCCCATGGCCTGCGGTTGAGGGTGTTGAATTCCGTCTGTCCCATCTGCGCGTTCCGGTGTTGCTGCCTGCTCCGAATGAACCGCCCGGCGGAAGGGAAACCCGCTTGAGCTCACTTGTCGGCCGCTCATGAGATTCGATCGTCTCACCGTCCGACGAGGAGGTGCAATTCGATGGGAACCAGGCAGCCAACCAATGAGCGAACACCCGCAGCCGCGAACGCCCCTGCGACGAACGGCGCCAGCGTCTTCAAGATCGCGGCCCTGACCACCGCACTGCTGGTGGCCGAGGCGGCGGCGATCGTGGGTCTCTTCGCGTTCGTGGGGCGCCCCGCGGCGACTCAAGCGGATGTGGGCATGGCCAACGCCGAGCGCGAGACCCAGGAACTCCCGCTGTTTGAAGGTCGGCTCTCGAATGATCGAGCCGGCAGCGTCTACGCCTACGACACCGAAATCTATCTGCAGGTGCCTCGCTCCGAAGCGGAACGGGTCCGCAAGGAGATCGAGCGCACGCGACATGAACTTCGTGCAGAAATTGCCGCCATCTGGCGGAGCGCCGAGCCGGCGCACTTTCAGGAACCTCGCTTCGAGACGCTCACCGCCCGTCTGGAAGCAATGCTCCGCGAGCGCTTCAACCGCTCCGGGCGTCAGGGAGTGGAGAAGGTGGTGGTTGTCTCGGGGGCAGGACTGCGGCTGGGACGCTAAGGCCCCGGTGAACTTCTGAGTGGCGTCCTGGTCGGGACGGAATGGCAGGTATTCGCTGACCAGGACGAGGGCACTCCGAAACTTCAGGGCGGGAGCCAAGTCGGCCGATGAGCAAGCCGGGTCCAGAGGGACCCGGCTTGTTCCTTTGCGAGGCCGTTCAATGAATGGACCAAATCCAACGCCCGATCCCGCCAACCAAGGCCCGCCGCCCTCGGGAGCCGGGCGGCAGGGACCGGCGCCGGCCTCCGGTGAACCGGTGGTTTCACCGCTCTCAGCAGCCGAGGACGCGCTCAATCGCGCGGACCGCGCTTTCGATGGTCTCACGCGACTGGTGGAGCGAGGTGCCGTGTCGAACCACGGGGACCGAACTTCGCTTCGATTGATCGACGATGTGGAGCTCGATGTTCGCATCGAGCTCGGCCGGACGCGCATGCTGGTCGAAGATGTCCTTCGCCTCGGCGCCGACTCGGTCGTTGAACTCGACAAGGCCGCCGGGGATCCGGTGGACATCTTTGTGAATGGCCGGCACATCGCGCGCGGCGAAGTGCTGGTGGTGAACGAGAACTTCTGTGTCCGCGTGAGCGAGATCATGGAACCACTCGATCGAAGTGGTGGCGCCAGAGCGGCGTCGTGACAATCCAGCCGGGCCGACCCGGCGCAACTCCCGCAGGATGCGGGCGGCCGACGGATCGCAGGATGCGATTCATGGCCGATGGCCAAGGAAGGCACCATGGCGCGACTGCCCAGGGCCCGCCGCTGCGCGGGTCGACAAGCGATTCGATCAGACCGCAATTCCATGCCGCGCGGCAGCACGGCGCTTTTCGTCGTCGCCATGCTGCTGGTGGCGCGCGCCGCAGCCGCCGACGACACCGCGTTCCGCCCGCCGATGCTGCTGCCCGGCGACTCGCTGGTTGCCAACACTCCGGTGGCGATCGAACGCGCGGCGCCCCATGTTCCGCCGCCGTGTGAGGCCCTGCCGATCGTGCCACAGCGCCACTCTGGTGCCCCAAAGGCCAGCACTGCGGTGCAGGATGGGGCCGGCCCCGACGGCACAAGCGCTGCGGCGGGTGAGGGCGGCACCTCCAATGCGCCGGGCGCTGAGGTGAGTGCGGTCAGCGCGACTGAAGGCCCGTTCTGGTGGCGTCTCTTCGAGTCGACGCCCCTGCTCGTGCTTCTCGGTGTGCTCGGTGCTCTCATCATGCTGCTCCGCGTCTGGACGAACTCGTCCCGCGCCGGTGGACCTCGTCCGGCCGGCGTCGTCGAGGTGGTGGCCCGCTTTCCACTCTCAAGGGGACAGCAGGTGATCCTGATGCGCGTCGGGCGTCGCGTGATCGTGGCCCACCAGGCCGACCGCACGCTCCGAACGCTGAGCGAAGTGACCGACGCCGACGAGGTCGCCGAGATTCTGTCGCGGGCGCGCGAGCAGGGGGGCGACCTCTTCTCGCGCATTCTCGATCGAAAGAGCCGGAGTCTCGATCCCTTCGCTGATGCGGAGATGGTGGATCTCACCCGCCATGAGCCCATTGCGGCGCGCGCTGGACGGAGTAGCTCAACACCGCGCGCTCGAAGCGCCTCGACTTCACTTGGACCTGTTCGGGGGACGCCTGTGCGATGATCTCCGGATCGCTCATTCTTGCGATCGACGCGACGCCCATCGCGCTCCTCGAAGAGGCGTCGCGCATGCTGCCGGGCAGTGAAGGCGGCCCTTCAGGTCTGAGCACTTCGCTCAACATCGTGCTTCTCCTGACGGTGCTCAGCCTGGCGCCGGCCATTCTCATTCTGTGCACATGCTTCACGCGGATGGTCGTGGTGCTCGGACTGCTGCGACAGGCGCTTGGACTCCAGAGCCTGCCGCCCAGCCAGACGATGGTCGGTCTCAGCCTCCTCCTGACCTTCGTGGTGATGGCGCCCACCGCCGCGAGGGCGTGGGATGAAGGGCTCGGCCCCTACATGCGCGGTGAGATCACCGATCAGCGCGATGCGTGGACTCGGGCGGCGCAGCCCCTGCGGGACTTCATGTTCGCGCAGATCGACGCCACGGGGAACTGGGACTCGCTCGTCATGATGCTCCGCGCCCGAGGCGTGGATACGAGCGATCTTTCGAAGCTCACGCGTGCCGATGTCGACATGCTCGCGCTCGTGCCCGCCTTCGTCATCAGCGAACTCAAGACCGCGTTCCTGATTGGGTTCAGGATCTACCTGCCGTTCCTGGTGATCGATCTCGTTATCAGCGGACTGCTCGTTTCGATGGGCATGATGATGCTGCCGCCAATCCTGGTGAGCCTGCCCATCAAGCTTCTTCTCTTCGTGATGGCCGATGGGTGGACGCTCGTGGTGGGCAGCCTCCTCTCCGGATTCGCGTCGCCGCTGCCCGAATCGGTCGTCAACCTGCTCACTCCCGCGTCACCTGACCCGTCGATCTGGATGCCTGCGCTCGAGGCTGTTCGATTTCTCGCCTGATCGGAGCATGCCGTGACCTCCGTCACCGTCGATCTTCTTCGCGACGCCCTGCTGCTCGCGCTCCTGATTGCAGCGCCGTTGCTCGCGGCGGCGCTGATCGTCGGGCTGCTGACCAGCCTCGCGCAGGCGGTCACGCAGGTGCAGGATCAGACGCTGGCCTTCCTGCCGAAGATCGTCGCTGTCGTTGTCACTGCGGTGGTGCTTCTCGGCTGGCTCGGATCGAAGCTCGTTGACTTCGCCGTGCGCATGTTCGCGGGGGGCGTGTGATCCAGCTCTTCTTCGAGACCTGGGTCGTGCCGGCCATCCTGGTCCTCTGTCGACTTGGCGGCGTGGCGATCTTCGGGCCGATCCTCGGTTCTCCGTCGGTGCCATGGAAGGTGCGGGTCTTCCTCGTGGTGACGCTCGCCGGCGCGACGCTCCCGCTCACGGGGCTGCCGGGCCATGCGCCCGAGCCCGGGCTCGGCATCCTCGCCGGTGAGATCGCGATCGGTGCTGTCATCGGGTTGATCGCATCGCTTCCCATGGTGGCGGCGCAGTTGGGCGGCCTCCTCGGCAGTCAGCAACTCGGCCTCGGCTTCGGTCGCTTCTATCTGCCCTCCATGGATGACGAGGGCGATGCGCTCGAACAGCTCTTCTATCTCTTCGCCTTGATGCTCTTCATCGCGGTGGGCGGCATCGAGCAGATGGTTCTCGCCGTGGCGGGGAGTTTCGCGTGGATCGAACCCGGGCTCCTCAACACGGCGACCGTGGCCACGGCGGGGGGCGTGGTGGTCGGACTCCTCGGAGCAGCGTGCGAACTCGGACTTCGGGTAGCAGCCCCGATCCTTGCCGTGGTGGCGCTTGAGAGCATCGCGCTCGGCTTCGTGGGCCGGACCATGCCGGCCATCAATGTGTTGAGCGTCGGATTTGCACTGCGGGTCGGCGTGGGCCTCGCCATTCTGGCTCTCGGGATCGGCGTGATCCGCATGGCCATGGATGGCTTCATCGATGAGACCCTCGCGCTGATGCGCGACTGGGCGACGGGAGGCGCCCGCTAGATGCGCGAGGATCTCGGCGAGCGCACGATCGAACCGACGGCGAAGCGCCTCCAGGATGCGCGGGAGCGCGGTGATGTTGCACGGAGCGCTGAGGCGACCGGCGCCGTGGTGCTGGTGGCCGTGGTCGCGGCGTCGATGGTGCTGGTGCCGTTCGCGTGGGAAGGGGGGCTTCGAATGATTCGATCGCTCCTTGACCCTGCGAGTGTCGTCGTGGCGTCAACGGAACCGGGAGCGGCGCTCCTCGGCGGCGCTCGCTGGCTGCTCATGCTCGGGCTGCCGCTCGCGCTCGTGCCGGTGGTCGCGGCGTTCCTCGCGGGCCTCGCCCAGGTCGGCTTTCGAGCGACGCCGTCACGGGTCGCGCCCGATCCCACGCGCCTCGATCCGATCAAGGGATTCAAGCGCATCTTCGGCTTGGACAGCGTGGTCAAGTTCGTGCTCGACACGGCCAAGGTGCTGCTGGTGCTCGGCGCCGCCGGCTGGGCGGCGTGGTCGGCGGCGGAGGTGATCGTCACCCTGCCGGCGCTCGAATCGGGGGCGGCCTTTCTGCGCCTCGCCCGACTTGCGCTGACGGTTGCTGCGATTACCGCCGGTGTGGTCGCGCTCCTCGCCCTGCTCGACTGGTGGTGGCAGCACCATCGCTGGCGCGGCCGGCTCCGCATGACGCGCGAGGAACTCAAGGATGAACTGCGGCAATCCGAAGGTGACCCCGAAATGCGTCTTCGTCGGCGCCAGATGGCGCGGCAGATCGCCATGCATCGGATGACCGACGCGGTGCCTCGCTCCGATGTGATCGTGACGAATCCCGAACACATCTCGGTGGCGCTTGCCTACCGGCCTGGGCGCGATCGAGCGCCGATCGTGACGGCGATGGGCAGTGACGAACTCGCGCTGCGCATCCGGATGCTCGCGCAGAAGCACGGCGTGCCGATCATCGAGCGTCGCTCGCTCGCGCGGGCCCTCTGGAAGGACGCGGACATCGGGCGTGAGGTTCCGCCCACGCTCTGGAAGGCTGTCGCTGAAGTCCTCGCCTTCGTGCATCGCCTGAAGGGCCAGGTGGCGACATGAGCGCACCTGCACCTGGCTCCGGTGCGGCCGACCGTCTGGCGAATGGTTTCGCATGGCTCGCCGCGCGCAATGACCTGCTCGTTCCGCTGGCGTTCCTCGGTCTCGTCGTGGTGCTGGTCGTGCCCATGCCGACCTGGGCGATGGATCTTCTCCTGTGCGGGAACATCGCCCTCTCGTCGATCGTGCTTCTCACGGTCATCACCATGCGGCGCCCGCTCGACTTCAGTGTCTTCCCGGCGCTGCTGCTGGGCACGACGCTGCTTCGACTGGTGCTCAATGTCGCCAGTACGCGGCTGATTCTGGGCATGGAGACGGAGACCCCCGTCGACGCCACCGCCGTCGCGGGTCATGTGATCGAGGCCTTCGCCGATGTCGTCGCCGGACGCAACGCCGTGGTCGGCGCGGTGGTCTTCACCATCCTCGTGATCGTGCAGTTCGTCGTGATCACCAAGGGCGCCACACGCATGAGCGAAGTGGCCGCGAGATTCGTGCTCGACGCACTGCCCGGCAAGCAGATGGCGATCGATGCCGAGCTTTCCAGCGGATCGATCGACGACAAGGAGGCTCGCAAGCGCCGCGATGAGATCATGCGCGAGGCGGACTTCTACGGCGCCATGGATGGCGCGAGCAAGTTTGTGCGCGGCGACGCCATCGCGGGCATCGTCATCACGGTCATCAATGTCGTCGGTGGACTCCTGATCGCCACGCTTCAGAAGGGGTGGTCGCCCGGCGAAGCACTGCGGACCTTCACCCTGCTGGCGATCGGCGATGGACTGGTGAGCCAGATCCCGGCGTTCATCGTGGCGATCGCCGCGGGCCTGATCGTGGCGCGGGCCGGTGGCGGCCGAACGATCGGCGGCGAGATTCCCGCGCAGATCGCGAGCCAGCCCGTCGCGCTCTGGATGATCTGCGGCTTCCTCTTCCTGATGGCGGCCACGCCGCTGCCGACCACGCCGCTTCTGATCGGCGGCTCGGTGGTCGGCGCGATCGCCTACTTCGCGGGGCGCTCGCTCGCCCGCAAGCGCCGGGCGCAGGAGGAGGCGAGCGCCTCGCCGACACCAGCGGAGCCTGCGGCGGGCGGGGAAGGCGCGGTTGACGCCCTCGAGATCGAGATCGGCTACGGGCTTGTGCCCCTCGTCGATGCGGCGGGAGGAGGCGATCTTCTCGCCAGGATCGGCGGCGTGCGCCGCCAGCTTGCCGGGGAGCTGGGGCTTGTGATTCCGCCAGTCCGCATTCGCGACAATCTCAGGTTGCCGCCCAACTCCTATCGCATCCGCCTGCGAGGGGCCGCGATCGGCGAGGGTGCCATCCACCCCGATCGGCTCATGGCGATGGACTCAGGCGTCACCGGCGCTCCCATCGACGGCATTCCCGGTCGCGAGCCGGCCTTCGGTCTCGAGGCGATCTGGATCGAACCCGACCTGCGCAGTCGCGCGGAGAGCTTGCATTACACGGTGGTTGAGCCCTCGGGAGTGGTTGCGACCCATCTCGTCGAACTCGTGCGAGAGCACGCCGATGAACTCCTCATGCGCGAAGAGGTCGCCTCGCTCCTCGCCGCGCTCAAGGCGCGCGCGCCGAAGCTCGTCGAAGAGACCATTCCCGCAGTGGTCAAGCCCGCTGAACTCCAGAAGGTGCTCCAGGGGCTTCTGCGAGAGCGGGTCCCGATCCGCGATCTCGAGGCGATCATCGAATCGACGGCGGATTGGATTCCCCACACGAGGGACCCCGATGTGCTGGTCGAGTACGCCCGGCACGCCCTTCGACGCTCCATCTGCCAGCAGTTTGCCGACAGCGACGCCGAGGGTCGTCAACGCCTTCACTGCGTCACGCTCGACCCCGCCGCCGAGGCGAAGATCGCCGGGCATATCGAGCGAAGCAACGCCGGGACGAGCGCCACCGTGCCGCCGGCGCTGGCGGCGAAACTCGCCCGCGCCGTCGCTGAAGTGGCTCGACCGCTGGCCGCCGCTGGCCGACCGGTGGTGGTGGTCACCGGACCCGGAGTCCGCGCGACGGTAAGGCAGATCCTCTCGCCTCACATTCCCGGAGTCGCGGTGCTTGGGTACAACGAACTGGCCAAGGGGGTCGACATCGAGTCCGTCGGCTTGGTACAACTCGATGCTCACGCGGCGCAGGCGGCATGACGCCTTGGATGCGTCGCGGATCGTTGAGGCGGGCGTGACCGCAGCATGAAGCCATGGAGGGCGTCATGAGCAGGTTGAAGCGATACAAGGCACTCTCACTCGACACATGCATGCAAGCCGCCCAGCGCGACTTCGGGGCTGACGCGGTCATTCATGCCGTGCGAAGTCGACGCGAGGGGCCCTTCTTCCGCCGCCGCCTGGTCCATGAACTGCTGGCCGGTCCCGCGAGCGATCTTCAGTCGATGGCGGCCGCGGGTTCAGCGCATCGTCCCTCGCCATCGGATCGCATCGCGCCGTGCATGAGTGAATCCGCCGAGGGACGAGGTGATGCCGCATCACCCGACGCGGACCTGCGAAGCGCGGTGGCGAAGCGCGCCTATGGCGCCGCGACGAGCGGCGTGGTGAGCGATCTTGATCGAAAGCGCACGCGCCTTCTCGCGCAGGCGATGGCGATTCGACTCGAACGGGACGAAGCTGCGCGACGCCTCGCCGAAGCCAACGAAGTGGAGACGCGGCGTCGCATGGCTCCCGACATCGAAGCGGGAGTCGACATCTCGCATCCGCTGCCCGCAGACGACCTTGCTGAGGGCGAGTCGGCGTCCGCTCTGAACGCACCCTCGGCGCGGCGATTCCTGCTGGTGCCCGCCGCTGGAGTCCGACACGCGACGGCGCCTGGCGATCTTCTGGCTGCGGAAGTGGCCGACCCGGCCCGCGCAGTCTCGATCCTCGCGTCCGATCTTCGGGCGCTGCGCGCCTTGGTCGAGCGCGTGGTGCAGGCGAGAGAGACCGGTGACGATCGCGAACTCGCCGAGGCGTATCTCGCTTCACCGGCACCGTGGACCGACTCAGTCGATGCCTCGCTCGTTGGTGAACCGCTCGCCGGCTTCTATGCCACCCTCATCGGGCACGCGATGGCGGCGGACCTCGCGCGGCGCCTGATCGAAGAGACGCACTCGCAGCTCTCGGCGGCCGAGCGCCTCGATCCTGTGACGGTTCGGATGGCGCTCCGAGATCGCGTCATGGCCCTGCTGCCGACGACTGCGCCAAGCGAGCCCGTGAGAAGGCGCGGCGTTGAAGGTCGCATGGGGCGCCCCCATGTGATTTCGCTGGTCGGCCCGACGGGAACAGGAAAGACCACCACGATTGCCAAGCTCGCGGCAGGTTTCGCGCTCAGCGAGGGACGCAAGGTCGGGCTCGTGACCACGGACACCTTCCGCATTGCCGCGGTCGAACAGCTCCGGACCTATGCGGACATCGTGGGACTGCCGCTGCATGTGGCCAAGGGCGAAGAAGGCGTTCGCGCCGCCTGCGAGACGCTCGCGGATCGAGACATCGTGCTCATCGACACCGCGGGGCGCGGACACACGGACCGTGAGCGGCTTTCGGAACTCGCGCGGCTGGTTCGCGCGGCGGAACCGGATGAGACGCACCTTGTGCTCAGTGCCACGGGGCGAGATGAGACGCTGGTGGCGCAGGCGCACGCCTTTGCGGGGGTGGGGGTCGATCGTGTCGTGGTGTCGAAGCTTGACGAGGCTGTCGGCTTCGGGGTTCTGCTCGGAGCGCTCTCGCGCATCGGGCAGCCGGTGAGCTGGCTGACCACGGGCCAGCATGTTCCCGATGACATTGAGCCAGCCCGGGCGGATCGCCTGGCGGAGCTTGTGCTTGGAGGAGTGGCGGCATGAGTGATCAGGCGGCGCTCCTGCGTCGAATGGTGGGGGTTCGCGAAGGAGCCGAGGGCGGGATTGGAACGCCAACGATCGTTCCCGAGACGAAGACTCCGCCGCTTCGGATGGCGCGGACCCGGGCGACCGCCATCGCGGTCACCAGTGGCAAGGGTGGGGTTGGCAAGAGCAATCTCTCGGTGAATCTCGCGATGGCGCTCGCGCAGCAGGGGGAGCGGGTGGCCCTGGTCGACGCCGATCTCGGCCTGGCCAATGCCGATGTGCTCTGCGGTGTTCAGCCCCTGGCGACCATCGAACAGTGCCTTGCGCTTCGTCGGCCGGTGCTGGACTGCGCGGTCGAGGTTCGCGGCCGTTTCACGCTGATTCCCGGGGCAAGCGGGGTGGCGCGACTGGCTGATCTTGACGCGAGTGATCGGGGTTGGCTGCTCGGCGAGATCGAGTCGATCGCGAACACGGTCGACTGGCTCATCGTCGACACTGGCGCCGGGCTCGGGCTGAACACGGTCGCCTTTGCCGCGGCGGCAGACCGCGTGCTCGTGGTGACGACCCCGGAGCCGCCGTCCATGGCCGACGCCTACGGCATGATCAAGACGCTTGCGCCTCGCGTCGAGCCCGGCGTGGTGCAGACCGTGGTGAATCAGGCTCGTGACGAGGAAGACGCCCGAGGCGTCTGGCTCAGGCTCGACCGCGTGAGCCGGGCCTTTCTCGCCCGGGAGCTGCCTCTCGCAGGGTGGCTGCCCTATGACGCGTCACTCCCGCAGGCCGTGCGCTCGCGGGTTCCGCTGCTCGAGCAGTCGCCGAACTCTCCCGCCGCACGAAGCATCCTCCGACTTGCGCAGCAGATGCGCGGTCCCTCACCGATTGCCAATCCGATGCAGTCGCGGCGCCATGGAGCGCCACCGAGTGACTCGCAGCAGGGCTTCCTCGGCCGTCTCCGGCGCCTGGTCATGGGGTGATCGAGGGCCGGAAGCAGCGTTGTCCACAACTTGTCTCGGTGCATGAACGGCGGATCGATCGGTCGGGCGCTTCAGTCAACCGTCGATGGCTCGTGGAAGGCGCGTGGAGGGGCGGTCGACGGTTTGCACCTCGACCCTAAGAAAACCCTACCAGCAGGCAGGATGTGCGCCGCAATCCGTCATCGACCCGGCATATCCCGCGCGATTCGTCGAGAGCGCACTTGCGTCGTCGTACTTTGGCCCCATATATTCCGCCACGCCTGAATTGTTCGTCATGGATCGACGACAGGTCAGGTGGAATCTCTGCTGTGGGGATTCTGGCTCGACGAGCACACCGTTGGGCCGCGTGAAGTGTCAAGGAGCGACCATATGCCGAAGACGAGTGCACGCAAGGCGCGTCAAGTGAGGGGCGGTGCTGTTTCGCAGGCTTCACCAGGGGCGCGTCGAAGGGACGGGTCAACGAGCGCGATCACCTCGCCTGCCAACTCGGCAGTCGCAGTCATCGAGCCGCCAGCCAAGGGACGCCGCATCGGTCGCAAGACCGTCGCCGAGCTGCCCGCGGTCACGGAACAAGTGACGAAGACTTCGAACGGCGACGCCGAGACGGACGCGCTGTGGACGGAGTTCCGTCGCGTCTCCCAGGCCAAGCCCTCGGAGAAGCAGGAGGCGAAGCGACGCGAGCTTCGCAACCGGCTCATCGAGCGCTTCTACGAGATCGTCAAGTTCACCGCCGAGCGCATGAGGGTCAAGCTGCCCTCCGAAGTCGATGTCGACGACCTCATGTCCGCGGGCCTCTTCGGTCTGATGGACGCCATCGAGGCCTTCGACCCGAAGCGCGGCGTGAAGTTCGAGACCTACTGCGCCCAGCGCGTTCGCGGTGCGATCGTCGATGAGCTTCGCAGCATGGACTGGGTGCCCCGCCTGGTGCGTTCGCGCACCGCCAAGGTGGAGCGGGTCCGCAAGCAGTTCGAGATGCAGACGGGCCGTCGTCCCACCGAGGGCGAGGTCGCCGAGCGCATGAATGTCTCCGCGGAGGAGTTCTCGAAGCTGAACAAGGATTCGCGTCCCGTCGGCGTCGTCAGTCTGAATCGCAAGTTCTTCGAGACCGACTCGAGCCGCGATGTGCGCGAGATCGATGTCATCGAGGACATTCGCCAGTTGAACCCCAACCAGCTCGCGCAGCGCGGCGATCTGCGGACGCTCCTGACGCGAGGGCTGTCCCGCGCCGAGCGGCTCATTCTCATCCTCTACTACGAGGAGGAGATGACCATGAAGGAGATCGGCGCCACGCTGGATCTCTCTGAGAGCCGCGTGAGCCAGATGCACTCGTCCATCATCCAGCGCCTGAAGGCGCGGATGAGCCACCGCCTCAAGGACGACTGAGAGCGTCTCGACGACAACACACAGGCCCTGACACGACCACCGTGATGATTCACGGTGGTTGTGTCATGCGAGCCCTCTTCACGGGGCTGCGAGCAATCGTTGGCAAGTCAGCGGGCGCCGACGAGTGCCTGATCGAAGCGAATCACTTCGGGAGTGACATCCGTCAGGATTTCAGCGGCCGTCTTCGCCTTGACCTCTTCGGCCGTCACGCCCGGCGCCACCTCGGTCAATCGGAAGCGGCGCTTCGCGGGGTCCATCTGGAGGACGCCGAGGTCGGTGATGACCATGTCGATGCAGCGAAGGCCGGTGAGGGGCAGCGTGCACTTCGGGATGATCTTGCTCTCACCCTTCTTGTTGCAGTGCTCCATGACCACGATGCAGCGACGCACGCCGGCGACGAGATCCATGGCGCCGCCCATGCCCTTGATCATCTTTCCGGGAATCATCCAGTTGGCGAGATCGCCCTCCTGGGAGACCTCCATCGCGCCAAGAATGGCCAGGTCGATGTGGCCGCCGCGAATCATCGCGAAGCTGTCGGCGCTTGAGAAGAAGGAGTGGCCCGGCACTCCGGTGACCGTCTGCTTGCCCGCATTGATCATGTCGGGGTCGACTTCAGAGTCGGTCGGAAAGGGCCCCATGCCGAGCAGGCCGTTCTCGCTCTGAAGCCAGACCGTCATGCCCGGCGGCACGAAGTTCGCCACCAGCGTGGGGATCCCGATGCCGAGGTTGACATAGAAACCGTCGCGGAGTTCGCGCGCGGCGCGCTGGGCCAGTTGGTTGCGATCAAGCGGCATGGAGATGTTGTAGACCGGCGGCGTCCGCCGGGCAACCGAAGTGCTTGAAGCGGGTGCGCCTGCCACGGCGCGTCATGACCTCGTCCGATGCCATCGAAGCGTGCCCGGGCAGCGGTAGACTCGCCGCCCCATGGGCAAGAGCATCCTCCAGCGGCTGAAGATCGATGATCACGAACGCTTCGACCCCTCCTCGGGGAAGGAGCGAGTGGTGAGCGAGAACCCCGCCACGGATCAACCGATCGCCTCGGTCCGCCTCGACGCGAGGGTCGATCTTGAGGCTGCCATTGCCCGGGCTGAAGCGGTGCAGCGCCAGTGGCGCATGGTCCCCGCTCCCAAGCGAGGCGAGGTCGTGCGGCTGCTGGGCGAAGCGTTTCGTGAGTGGAAGAGCGAGCTTGGCGAGATTGTCACTCTCGAAGCGGGCAAGATCCGCGCCGAGGGTCTCGGAGAAGTCCAGGAGTGCATCGACATCGCGGACTTCGCCGTCGGGCTCTCTCGGCAGCTCTACGGCTCCTCAATGCATAGTGAGCGCGAGCAGCATCGCATGTTCGAACAGTGGCATCCGCTGGGCACCATCGGTGTCATCACGGCGTTCAACTTCCCCGCGGCGGTCTGGGCCTGGAATGCGATGATCGCGCTCGTCTGCGGCGACTCGGTGATCTGGAAGCCGAGCCTGCTCACACCCATCACGGCGATCGCCTGCACCAAGGTGGCGCATCGCGTCCTGAAGAGCCAGGAGATCTTCCGGCCGAAGGTCGGTGATCCGCGTGACCTGCTGACGCTCGTGATCGGAAGCGACGCAGAGGTCGGCGAGCCGCTCGTCGCCGATCGGCGGCTTCCGCTCATCAGCGCCACCGGCTCCTGCCGGATGGGGCGCCGCGTGGGGCAGGTGGTGGCGGGACGCCTCGGCCGAGTGCTTCTCGAACTGGGCGGAAACAACGCGATCATCGTGATGAACGACGCCGACATGGACCTGGTGCCTCGCGCCGTTCTCTTCGGCGCAGTGGGCACGGCGGGTCAACGCTGCACGACGACGCGTCGGCTCATCTGCCAGGAGGGCATTGTTGACGCGGTCGTCTCGCGCCTCGTTCGCGCTTACGCCGGGGTTCGAATCGGCGACCCGTCGGATGAGGGAACCCTGATGGGGCCGCTCATCTCCGCGCAGTCTGTCACCCAGATGCGCCACGCGATCGAGCATGCGGTGGCGGAGGGGTGCGAGGTGCTCTGCGGCGGCCTTCCCGGCATCGATCGCTTCAAGGGGCGGCCAGGGCACTTCGTCGAGCCGACGATCATTCGAGTGCCCAAGGGCAAGGTGCCCGCGATCACGCGTGAGGAGACCTTTGCGCCGATCCTCTATGTCTTCACGGTGAAGTCGCTGGACGAGGCGATCGAACTGCACAACGGAGTCGATCAGGGGCTCTCGAGCGCCATCTTCACCGACAGTGTGCGATCGGCGGAGGGGTTCCTCTCTCACCAGGGCAGCGACTGCGGCATCGCCAATGTGAACATCGGGACGAGCGGTGCGGAGATCGGCGGCGCCTTCGGTGGTGAGAAGGACACCGGCGGCGGACGCGAGAGCGGTTCCGATTCCTGGAAGCAGTACATGCGACGCCAGACCTGCACGATCAACTGGAGTCGCTCGTTGCCGCTCGCGCAGGGAATCCGCTTCGGCGACGAGTAGGCGGGCGGAACGCGCGCACCTGCCGCGAGAGCGCGGCGTTGCCAGTGAAGGCGAAGGGGTGTCAGTCGTTCGAGCGCGTCACTCGCCGGACGGCGAAGCACCGCCGCTGCCGCCTTTGCCACCGGCGCCACTGCCAGGGGAGCCGCCTGAGCCGCTGCCGCCGTCACCGGTGCCTCCAGCGCCGCCGCTGCCACCGGCGCCTGAACCACCACTGCCGCCAGAGCCGGCGCCGCCGGGTGCTGCTTCGCCAGGTGCGGCGGGAGTCGCAGGTTGTTCACCCTTGGCTGGCGGAGTCGTACGGCCTTCCTTGAGGTCGGCGATGCGCTTCTTCGCTTCCTGCTCGCTCACCTCGGAGACCGAGATGATCTCAACGATCGTCTCGGGAACATCACTCGCCACGATCATCTGTCGCATCTCGCCGCTCCGGGCTGTCAGCGAGCGCTGTCCGGTGGGGACCACCCGAATGGCGTCGACCGTCTCCATGCCGCCGATCACCTCTCCGAAGACGGCGTAGCCGGGCTGATTGCCAGCCCATCGGGAGGAGTTGTCAACCACATTGATGAAGAACTGCGCCGTGGCGGAGTCGGGGTTCTGAGTTCGCGCCATCGCGATGGTTCCCCGCGCATTCTTCAGGCCGTTCTTCCACTCGTTCCGGATGGGCGCGTGAGTCGCCTTCTGAACTCCCTCCTTGTCGAAGCCACCTCCCTGAATCATGAAGTTCGGCATGACGCGATGGAAGATGGTTCCGTCATAGAAGCCCTCCTTCGCGTACCGCAGGAAGTTCTCGACGGAGATGGGGGCCTTCGCGCCATCAAGCTCGAGGATGATGGGCCCCTTGCTCGTCTCCATGACCACGAACGCGCGCTCCGGAACTGCGGCCTTTGCAGCGCCACCTGGTCCCGTGGAAGGAGTCGTGCCACTGCCGGGTTGCTCTGACCCGCCTTGCCCGCAGGCGAGCGGAAGGCAGAGCAGGGGGGCGAGAAGTGCGACCATTGCGCAACGACGAGAAGGAATGATCATGACGCCGTGACTCCGTGGAAATCGGGTGCGGATGAACCGGGCATCATATGGCAACACGCTGCGGTCGCTTTCGGGCAACGGCTCAATGGCGGCCGTGAAGCGGGTTCCCCAATGGCACGAGGGGCGCCATCGACCTACTATTGGCCGCGATGCGCGGACTTCTCCGAGCGGTTCTGGACCTCTTCAGCAGCGTGCGCCTCGGCGTCACGCTCTTCGTCCTCCTGTTCATCTACATGAGCATCGGATCGGCCGGGGTGATCTACCCGGTCCATCCGAACATCCTCCATCCGGCGGCATGGCGGCATGAACAGATCCGGCAGCGGCCCATCTTCGAGATGACGGAGTTCGAGTGGTTCCACTGGTGGCCCTTCGACCTGATGCTGGCCCTGCTGACGGCGAACCTCATCGTCACCACGATCCGCCGCATCCCCTTCAAGCCCATCAACTACGGGGTCTGGATGATCCACTCCGGGATCGTCATCCTGATCGTCGGCAGCGTCATCTACTTCGTCACCAAGGTCGAGGGCGAAGCGCCCGTGGTGCGTCGGGCGGTGGTCGTGGAGATGGTCGACGGCAACGGCGAGGTGGTCGCCTCGAACCGGGTGCTCGCCATGCCCGGCAACAGCACCGCGCTCGGCACCGATCGCGAGGGCTTCGCGATCGAAGTGCTCTCGACCGATCCGCAGTGGGAGCTCCTCTCCGGGCGCGATGCCGGTCAGCGCGCCTTCAGCGCGAACCTGCTGATCACCCGGCCCGATGGCACGCGCTTCGTGCGGCAGCTCATCGACGGCCACCCCGAATACACCGAGGATCTCGTCTTCACGGCCGATCGCGACCAGCCTCTTCAGCGTGCTGTTCGACTCTCGGGCGAGGCGATCATCGAGCCGAGGATTGTCGCCCGCATGGAGTATGAGAGCCAGGGGTGGGTGTACCTGCGCAATGACATATCGAAGGCGTGGGCCCTCTATGTCCGCAAGCCGGGGGAGCTCGAGTGGACCATGCGCCCGATTCACGGTCTCCCGCTCTACAACGAATGGGTTGGCTCATTCGATGATGTGACGGTCCCCGATGGACTCAGGATTCCCTCGCGCCCGCTCGACATCCGAGTGCCTGCAGTCGCCGACAATGACCCCTTTCCCGATGTCGCGTTCGAGATCGACGGCTACCTTCGCTACGCGGTCGATCGCACGCGCCTCGTCGATGGTGGCCCGGGTGCGCCTTTCAATCCATCGGTCGGCTTCACGCTGCGCGGCTCCGACGGCATGAACTCGACCTACACGCTCGCGGCCTTCGACCCCTCGGCGCGGACGGCGGAGCAGGGGCTCCTTCGCTTCCGCACCGTTGCGAGCGAGGAGGAGTTCGAGCGCCTCGTGCAGCCACCGGCCCTGCGCTTCCGGATTCCGTCATTGGGAATTGATCTTCGGGAGACGATCGACGGCGTGGCCCTCGTCGATCCGCAGCGGGGCATGACCCCGATCGGCGATCCTTCGAACGGCTACTCCTATCGCGTGGTGGCACTCGAGGATGATGTTCCCATCGCCGGAACGCCGGTGAGCCTCGCCATCGTCGAACTTCGCACGCCCAGTGGCCCGCAACGGCGCTGGGTCTTCGATCGCGCTGAGATGACGCGCGATGCACCAACTGACGCGAGCGATCCCCACCGGGCACCGGCTCTCGCCGACCCGTCGATCGAAGTGCTCTATGAGCCGGGAATCGGGCGGTCCATCGTCCTGCTGGTCGCGGGACCGGAGCCTGAGCGCCTTCGCAGTGTCACCGCGATCGGCAGTGAGCCGGCCCAGACGGCCGATCTCTCCGCCGGAGAGCGCACGGATCTCGGGGCCGGTCTCTCGATCGAGGTCACGCGATACCTGCCGCGAGCGCTCTCCGAGCCGCGCCCGCTCATCGTGCATCCGGCTCAGCGCATTCGTGATGCGGGAGAACTGCTCAGCCGAGTGCGCCTTCGCGCTCCCGAAGGAGCCCCCACATGGCTGCCCTTCCATCCCTATGTCTTCGATCGCCCCGAGGAGCGCATCCGTCGCAATGAGTACCGCCCGACGCGAATCAGGCTCGCCGATGGTCGTGTCGCCGAGGTCATCTTCGGTCGGCAGCGCATTCCGCTTCCGACGGAGATCATTCTCGACACCTTCGTCCTCACTTCGCATGTCGGTGGCTACACCGGTGAGACGGGGTCGATCCGCGACTACACCAGCGTGCTTCGATTCAGGAAGCCTGACGGTTCATGGGGAGCACCCACGGAGGTCAGCGTGAACGCGCCGGTCGAGAACGGAGGCTTCTCATACTTCCAGGCCAAGTGGGACCCGCCCGAAGAGGCGCGGCGGCAGGGTGAACGCGCCAGCCAGGGCCTCAACTACACGGTGCTCGGCGTCGGCAACAGGCATGGCGTGTACACACAGCTCTTCGGCGTCGTGCTCTCGACCATCGGCATGATCTACGCCTTCTATGTGAAGCCCATTCTCAAGCGGCGCCGCATCGCGCGGGTTCACGCGGAGGTTGCCGCAAGCGGGCGAGCACTCTCGAGGAAGTCAGGATCGAAGGCACTCGCCTCGACCGCGATCGTGGCGCTCGCCATGGTCGTTCCCATGCGAGCCGCCTTCGCCGACACGCCGTCCGAGGGCGCTCCTCCGAAGGCGCGTTCCTTCGCCGAGCAGGTCGATCTTCGTCCGCTCGGTTCCATTGCCGTGCACTCCGAGGGCCGACTCAAGAGCTATGGCAGCTTCGCCAACACCATCATGAATGTGGTGTCGGGCCCGCGCACGATCGCGGGCCAGTCGACGGCCTTCACCTACCTCGACATGCTCCTGCGCCCGGAGGCCTATGCCGACGCCGATGTGATCTACATCAAGAACCGCGAGGTTCGCGCGCGCATCGCCGAGGCGTGGCGTGCGGCGGCGGGTGATGCCGCCGTCATCGGTCGTCCGATCGCCGGGATCGATGTCTCGACCGTGTCGGAGCGCATGGATGTCTTCGAGCGAACCGGATTGATCAGCGAGCAGTTCCTGGTGGAGCCCGGGGTGCGACAGTGGCGCCGCGAACTCGCGAATGTCATGCGCGAACTGGAAGGGGACCTGATTCGAACGGCACGGCAGGTGGATCAGATCACGGCCGCGCTGAACCTGAAGAACCCCGCCACGCTGCTGATGCTCCTGCGCATCCTGCCGCCGGGTGGCGGGCGCACCGATGCCCCGTGGCGCACCATCGGCGAGATCCAGTTGCTGCCGGGCCCCGATGGCTTCGATGCCAATCGAGCGCGGCGCATGGGCGCCGAGGCCGCCGACACGCCGCTCGACGGACTTGACCCCGAACTCCAGGCGCAGATCGCCGCCGCGTGGCGAGCGCTGGTGACGGGATGGGGCTCCGGCGATGCGAACGCGGTCAACAAGGCCGTCCAGCAACTGGCTGACCTCCTGCACATGACCGATCCCGAGGTCTACCCCGAGACCGCGCGTCTCTGGTGGGAGAGCTGGTACTTCCGCAACGGCAACATGACGCGCGTCTGGCTCGTCTTCATGGGGGCGATCGTCTTCCTGCTGCTTGGACTCGTCTACCGCTGGCCCACGGCGCTGCGTATCGGCCTCGTGGTCTTCGCGGTGGCGTTCCTCCTTCAGACGACGGCGGTGGGACTTCGCTGGTGGATCTCCGGTCGCTGGCCAAACTCGAACATGTTCGAAGCGGTCACGACAGCGGCATGGATGGGCACCTGTGCAGCCGTGGTGCTCGAGATCCTCGCCCGGCGCATGCCGATGCGCGGCTACTTCGCGCTCGGCGCATCAGTGGGCAGCATGGTCGCGCTGATGGCGGTGGCCCTGATGCCCGCGCAGCTCAACCCGAACATCTCGAACATGATGCCGGTGCTTCACGATGTGTGGCTCTACATCCACACGAATGTGATCATCTTCAGCTACGCGCTGATC
Source organism: Phycisphaeraceae bacterium (assembly GCA_019636735.1). Lineage (NCBI taxonomy): Bacteria > Pseudomonadati > Planctomycetota > Phycisphaerae > Phycisphaerales > Phycisphaeraceae > Phycisphaeraceae bacterium. Next base: position 42,931 of record JAHBWY010000007.1, on the reverse strand, counting down.
TTCATGGCGGCGGTGAGCGCCTTCGCGTACATGATCCACCGGATCACCGGTGGTGCCGCGACCTTTGCGCGCGTCGGCGGGGCGGGGGAGATGCTGGCGATGGCGTCCGGAGGCGCGGCAATGTCGGGTGTGCCGGGGAGTGACGCGCTCACGGCGCATCGAGGCGCTCGCCTTGGCGAGGTCCTCGATGGAGTCACCATGCTTCTCATGGAGATTTCCTTCGTGCTCCTCTGGGCGGGTATTGCGATGGGTGCGATCTGGGCCGACCACAGTTGGGGACGCCCATGGGGATGGGATCCGAAGGAGGTCTTCGCGCTCAACACCTTCCTCGTCTTCGCGATCCTGATCCATGTCCGGCTCTACGCCAAGGACAAGGGGCTCTGGACGGCCGTTCTCGCGGTGATCGGTGCCGCGGTCATGCTCTTCAACTGGATCGTCATCAACTTCGTGATCACCGGCCTGCACAGCTACGCCTGAGCCACGGCGTCGTGGTCAGTTGGGTTCGCGTCAAGCGGGCACCAGCGGCGTTCGAATCGCGCCGGGTCGACGGTGATCGAACCGCTCGGCGGGGCCTTCGCCTCGATCAGGCACACTCAGGTGGTGGTTGGCTCGATCACGACAGCCGTGCCGTAGCAGAGCACTTCGACGGCCGAGGTCGAGGCACCCACATCGGATGAGTCGTAGCGGAGGCCGACGATCGCGTTGGCGCCGAGCTGCTGCGCATGCTCGACCAGGCGATCGAAGGCGTGCTGCCGCGCCTGCTCGCACATGTCGGTGTAGGCACCGATGTTGCCGCCCACGATGCCCTTCAATCCGCCCATGATGCCCTGCGAAATCGTCGGCGCTCGAACAATGATGCCGCGCACCATGCCGCAGTACCGTGCGATGCGATAGCCCTCGAAAGAGAAGGTCGTGGTCACGAACATGTCGGTCCCTCGTGGAGGTCGCGGGCGATGATTGGTTCGCTCAGGGAGACTTGGCTTCCGCCTGCTGCGGGTAGAGGAGCAGGCGATCGTGGGCGAGCAGGATGAGATCCTTGAGGCCGTTGCCGGTGACATCGGCGATCCACCCCATGCTCGGCTCGAACTCGCGCGGTTCTCCGCTTGTGAAGAGTCGGCTCTCAAAGACAGCAAACTGATTGCCCAGCATCACCCGCTCCGACTCGGAGAAGGTGAGGATCTCGGCCATCTGCTGGCCGGCATCAAGCAGGACCACATCGGTGAAGCCGTCGCCGTTGACATCGCCCACCACCATTTCGTGATGGACGCGGCGCGGATCATCGCTCACATAGCTCGCCACCTCATGCATGCGCATCCGATCGCCGGCGAGGCGCACCACGGCAAATCCATCGTCCCCGATGAGCAGGATGTTGTCCTGCGTGTCACCCGAGAAGTGACCGGAGTGCAGTCGGTTGAACTTGAATGAGGGAATGTCGACGACATCGACCTGTCGCCACACCTGCGCTGATCCGGCCGTGGACCCACTCGCGTCCGAGGCACTCTCGCGGGCGAAGAAGAGAAGCTTGCCGTTGTCCGAGTCGCCCGCGACCACGCGGTCGCCCATGATGGTGAGCGAGTTGAGCTTGGCGTCGCGGGCGAGCGCATTCATCTGCTCGACCACCTGCCAGCCGGGGCTCTGGCCGGCGGGGGGCTTCGGGTCGTATCGAAGCGCGCGAATGAAGTTGCGATCGGCGACCAGCAGTTCCGGCTGGCCGTCGCCGGTGACATCGAAGACGGCGGTGTTCAGGCCACTGGCCGCCTGGACCAGCCCGAACTGTCCCATGTCCTTGCTTTCAAGCACCTTCCACGACTGCCCGTCCCAGTGCGCCATCGTCAACGGTCGATCGGGAGTGAAGAAGAGGACATTCGCGGCACCATCGCCGGCCTCAAGGGCAATCATCGTTTCCGGTGCGCGGGAGAGCTGTCCGAGCGCAATCGATTGCCGACCTTCCTCGGAACCGTCGGGAGGAATGAGCTCCAAGGTGAAGTTGCGGCCATCCTTGCACACGACGCCTACGCGGGTCGAACCCGCGACGCGCAGAAGCGCCATGGTCGAGGGCGTGACGCCCGACGGGAGCCGCAGCGCCTGCGGGAAGGGAATGCGACCGTCCTCGACCACGCTTCGACCGGCGACGCCCTCCTTCTCTGAGAGTGCGAACACCTGCACTGGGCCACCGGTCGGTGCATACGCCGCGACGCCGTTGAGATCGGCGTATGAGGGATTGGCAACGGCGCGATCGAAGCCCCGCCCGGCGCGCTGGAGGTACGCCATGATCGAGTTCGTCTGCGTGTTGGTGGCGAGAAGATCGAGGAAGCCGTCGCCGTCGAGGTCGACCACCGCGTAGTCGCGTCGGCGATTGCCCGGGTCTTCCCAGCTCCAGGTCTGGATGGCGGTCTGTCGATCGCCACTGCGATCGATCGGAGTCCGGCCAAACTCGTAGAACACGGTCCTCTTGCTCGGGCGCTCGATGAGCCCGAGCAGCGCCGCATTGCGGGTCGGCAGGCGCACGGCCGCCGCTTCGCGCAGCGGCACGCTCTCGAATCGAAGCTGCGGGCCGATCACCGTCTTGTCGCCATCTCGCGAAGTGAACCAGACCCGGATTGGCGAGGCGTCATCCGGCATCACGCCGACGATGTCCTTCGTGCCGTTGCCATCGAAGTCATCGATGAGCACCGCGATGATGTTGCCCGTGCCGGGCGAGAGCTCGACCGGCGTTCCGAGGTTGTCGCCATCAAGGGGCCAGATGGAGATGCGTCCGTTGACGATCGTGATGAGCTCGGGCTTGGCGTCGCCCATGACATCGGCGATGGCGATTGCATCGCGGTTCGCATTGAGCCCGCGCACGGGAATTCGGCGCGTCACTTCGAAGACGCCCGCCCTCGTCTGCCGGATGAAGACGATGTGCCCCGGCACTCCGACATAGATCAGGTCCATGAGCCCGTCGTGATCGAAATCGTAGGGAACAACGCCTCTCACTTCGTGGCTGACCGTGATGCTGTCGCGCCGGAAGCGCCAGTGATCGGGGAGCTCGTTCGGACCTCGTGGTGGTGGCGGCTCATCGGTCGGGAGGGCGCCCTTCTTCTGATAGAGGATGTCGAGCCGGCTCTTGTGGTTGTTGACGGCCACCATGTCGAGCAGGCCGTCGCCGTTGAGATCCACCACGATGAAGGGGCCGGCCCGCGGATCGATCTTGATGACCTCGAGCGGTTCGAATCCGAAGTAGCCCGCGAGATCGTCGGCGACCGCCATGGTTGGAGCCATGGAGACGGCCAGGGTGGACATCAGGGTGACCAGCGTGGTGCGCCGGAAAGATCGTGCTGTCATGGTGTTCCTTGGTGAAGCTCCCTTGCGGGAGGGGGAACGCTTATAGTAACGCTCTTGCACTCCCGAGGATCCACACCATGTTCGAGGCCTTGATCGTTGCCGTGGCGCTTGGCGCCGTCACTGAGGACGCCAAGGATGTCGTCACCCTCAAGAGCGGGGCCGTCGTCCAAGGTCAGATCCTGAAGCGCACGGATCGCCGGGTCTGGGTGGACATCGGTCCCGATGTCGTGGTTCTCGAACTTGAAGATGTCGGCGACATCGTCACCGCGGCGCCGGCGCAGGCCGCCGAGGTGGCTGCGGAGGATCTCTTCTTCGTGGCGGTGAACTCGCCCACCATGTCGCCCAAGGAGCACGCGAAGATCATCGGCCCATCGGTCATCAAGGTGCGGACACCGAGCGGTCTCGGCTCAGGTGTCATCATCAATCGCGAAGGCCACGCCATCACCAACGCCCATGTCGTGCAGGGCGAGACCAAGCTTCAGGCGACGGTCTGGTTCCCCGAGGCCGACGGTTCGCTGACGCGCCGCGATATTGACGATGTGGAACTGATCGCGGTGAACAACGAAATGGACCTGGCGCTCGTACAGCTTCCAGTAGTGCCGGGCCGCACCTATGTCCCCGCGCCACTCGAACGCGAGGAGCGCCTCGAGATCGGTCAGCCGGTCTTCGCGATCGGAAATCCTCTCGGGCTCGAGCGCACGCTGACCCAGGGCGTGATCAGCACGCCGCGTCGCAGCATGGGTGGACGAACCTATATCCAGACGGACACGCCCATCAACCCGGGAAACAGCGGTGGCCCGCTCTTCAACACCCGCGGCGAAGTGATCGGCATCACCAATATGAAGCTCATGTTCGGCGAGAACATGGGTTTCGCGATCCCCTCGCGATATGTGAAGGACTTCCTGCGCAATCGCGAGGCCTTCGCCTACGACAAGCGGAACCCGAACTCCGGTTACAAGTACCACGAGCCGCCCTCGAGAACGCGAGCAGGCGTGCCCCCGATGCTTCGAGATGGCAGCGGTTCCTGATCGCCGATTTCAAGACACTCCCATGAACTCACACACCCCCTTCGTTGCTGCGCACCGCGCGGCTTCCCGCTCGCGTCGTGCCTCGGTCGCGCTCGCGCCAGCAGCGCTCCTGATGGTGTTCGCCCATGGCCCGGCGCAGGCGGACGACTCGGTGTCCATCCGCACGATCGCGCCGTCGCGCAGCTTCGTGCTGGTGATGGCCGATGACATCCGGGGCTCGGTGGAGCGCTTCCAGCGCACACCGCTCTTTGCGCTCTGGCAGAGCGAGACGGTCCAGCGAGCGGTCGCCGATGACTGGAAGGAGTTCAAGGATGGTCTCACCGACCGTCTCAAGGAACTCGAGCTTCCCGAGGACACGCTGAGTTGGCCCGTGAGTGGAGGTCTTGCCGGGTACCTCGATCGCAACGAGGAGCTCGATGTCCTCGAGTCGACCTTCATGGGTGTCTTCGACTGGGGTGATGGCGCCGAGAAGATGGAAGCGTTCTTCGAAGCGAACATCAAGGAGATTGAGAAGCAGTCGCCTGACCGCGTGACGCGTCGCGATGTGCGAGGTCGCAAGGCGATCATCATTGATCTCCCGCAGCAGGGTGGAGGCTCCGGCCCGTCACCGCTCGGTCCGAACCCCATGGATGAACTCGGGGCGGTCGAGCGCATCGCCTATGTGCGCGATGGCGCGAGGTTCGTCTTCGCGTCCACCTTTGATGGACTTGAGGATGCGCTCGCGAACATTGATTCGCCGCCCAAGAACCTCGTGACCGACCAGGAGGATGCCCGGGATGCCCTCACGCAACTCGGCAAGGGCGATGTGCAGATTCTGCTCCGCACCGGACCGCTTCAGCCGCTCGTCCAGGAGGCGGGCGGCGGCATGATGGCGATGGCGTCGCCGCTGCTCACCCAGCTCTTTGGCGACATTCAGGCCTACGGCGGCTCGCTGACTTTCGATGGCTCGATTGGCCAGATCGACGGGGCCGTGTCCATCTTCTCGCCTGGGGGACGCAAGGGTCTGCTTTCGCTGTTGAGCACCGCCTCGCCGGGCGCGGCACCGGCGGTCGTTCCGACCGATGCCATTGGCTACGGCCGGATGAACATTGCCTTTGCGGATCTGATGAAGGTGGTCGATGGCACGGTCGCCAGTCTTCCTGAAATGTATGCGCAGGAGATCGAGCCGATGCTTCAGGCCTACGGCCCGGTGCTTCGAAGCGCCTTCGCGGCGCTGGGACCGGACCTCCATGTGTTCACCTCCGTCTCCACGCCCGCCGATGATGACGGCCAGTCGAACACGATCGCGCTTGCGTGCAGCGATGAGCAAGCGGTGCTGCCGCTCATCAACATGTTCGCCCCGATGGTTGGCATGCAGAGCCGCGACTTCCTCGGCCAGACGATCTTCACACTCGACGACTTCTCCGTCGGCTTTGGTGGCGGCTTCATGCTGATTGGTCAGACGCCCAAGGTGGAGCAGGCGCTGCGCAGCACGGCGCAGGGCGGCGGCGGTCCCATCCAGTCCCCCGCGGAGAAGGCGGCCATGTCGCTCCTTCCGTCGCGGCCGCTGGTCGGATGGGGCTGGTTCGACACCGTCGCCGGCTTCGAGGTCACACGCCAGGCCCTCATGGCTTCCGATGGGAAGTCGGAAGTGCTCGACTTTGTCGACGAACGCGGTCGCGTCGTCAGCGAGGTCGTCGGCGTCGAACTCCCGACCAAGATGATCGACACCCTGCGGAAGATGGATCCCGAGTTCATCTCGCAGTTCGTCGGCCCCCAGCTCTGGGATTTCGCCGCGGACAATCGGGGCCTCGTCTATCGCTTCAGCTTCCTTCGCCCGACGAAGGCTTCGTCACCCTGACGAGTGCGTCGACGACCAACTTCGCGTAGCGCTCCGGTTCGGCGGTGCCCGGTTCCGCGTGGTCGCTTCCAGGCAGCAGGTGAGAGGTTCCTCGGCCCTCGGGCACCCGCGCGGCGATCGCTCGACCATCCTGGGCTGGCGAGATGAGGTCACTCTCGGCCGAGATCACCGTGAGCGGAACCAGGAGCCCAGCCGCCGCGTCGGTCAACGCATCATCGCGCACGCCAAGAGTGCGGAGCACCATGAGCGAGGGGCGCACGAGGAGCGCGGATGGCAGCCCCCTCAGCGTCAGTCGAGCCGAGATTGGCGTGCGCACGCGGTTGTAGGGGGCGAGCGCGATCACGGCCCGGATCGCCGGTGAGCGGAGCGCTGCGCGGACCGCGATACCGGCCCCCATCGAGTGGCCGATCACGACGATCGGTGGAGCGCCAGCATCGAGCGCGCCGCGCTCGTTGAGGAGTGCGATGAGGTCATCGGCCTCAATCGAGCCGAGGCGGGTCAGCCCTCGCGCTTCGCCATGGCCGCGAAGATCGGGAAGGAGAACGCGCGAGGCGTGGGGGAGGACGAGGGGCGCGCGTCGCAACGAATCCCAGCGCGAGCGCCCCCATCCGTGCACGATGACGACGAGTGGACCCGCGGGGGCCAATCCCTCGAGATCCCAGCATGGGACTTCAAGACCAATGGAGAGTCGCGCATGATGCAGCCGAAAGCGGCCCTTCATGTCTGGCAACTCCTCGGGGTCGGCGGGGCTGCCCATCGTGAGGGCCCACGCGAGCGTGCGTCGACGCGGTCGCAGTGCTTCGAGGGCGACGCCCATCACCGCGAGAAGCCATGCGAGGAGTGCTCCGATCAGGATGAGTGTGACGACGCCGAACATCACGATCGCGCCGCGGCGCGCTCAAGGGCCGCATCCAGCGATGCTCGCGCCGCCAAAGCCCGCGCGAGGGCGGCGCCGCTCGCGCGATCAACGCTCTCCCGATCACTCGCCAGCAGCGAGAGATTCGCGCGGATGTTCAAGGCGCCTCCTTCGGCGGCGGCATGCGCGAGCGCACCTGCCACGCCGAGGTCACTGCGAAGCATGGGCGCGGTGATCGGCACGAGGCTGCTCACGCGCTCGAGAAGCTCCGCTGCGGAGTCGAGAATCTCCCGTGGTGGGACGATTGCGGAGCGGGCCGCTTCGGCAATGCGTGACGCGCGGGTTGGATCATCCTTCGGCAACGCCATGGCCGCGTTGAGACGCGCGTAGGCGGAGGCATCATCATCGGCCAGTTGCACCGCGTGGCGACGCTGCTGTTCGAGCGCGCGCCGGGCCTCTTCGAGCGCCGTCTGATGGGCCGCCAGTGAGGCCTTGCCGAGGGAGTAGGCGACCACCATCGCCGCGAGCGCCGAACCTTGCGCAAGCGCGAGCGCCGCGGCGGCGCCGCCGCCCGGAACAGGCGTCTTCGCCGCGAGCGCCTCGATGAACGCCTCGACAGTCATCGCCGCGACTCCGGCGGGTGCCGCGGAAGAGTGGCCCGGCCCGCTGGTGGTCACGCCCGCAGCTCCGCGCGGTGGTCCCTGCTGAGCGCGGCGACGATCGTCGCCACGGCGCCGTCGGCCTCCTCGCGCTTCATCGTGCGAGCGGGGTCCCGGAAGTGGAGACGCATCGTGACGCTCTTGCGCCCCGCGGTCTGCGCACCGCGATAAGTCCCAACAAACGCCAACGATTCGAAGCGAGGCGCCTTCGCCTCGATGACCGTCCGGGCCAGCGCCTCCCATGGCGTCCCCTCGTCGACGAGGATCGAGAGATCGCGCTCGATCGCCGGGAACGCAGGCATCGGCTGCGCGATGACCTCGGCGGGGTAGTTGTCCATGAATCGCCGGATCTCGAGTTCGGCGGCAACTACGGCGACATCGAGTCCGCACGCCTGCTGCACCGCCGCGGTGACGATGCCCGCCACTCCCACGCGCTCGCCGTTCCAGAGAATCGCCGCGGCGGGAGCGAGCGCCGGTGCAGGCGAGATTGCGTCCGCATGCTCCGCTCGGACCTCGACGCGTACACCGCTTCCAAGCAGTCGTGTCGCCAGTCTCTCGACCACGCCCCGCAATCGTCGGAATCCGGCGGTCGCGGTCGACTCCGTCAAGGGTCGTCCCGGTTCACCCGCGTCAAGCACCATGCCGAGAACCTCGCGCTCACGATGCTCGGTGCCTTCGAGGTGAAAGGCCGATCCGAACTCGAAGAGATCAAGCGGCGAGACGCCTGCATCGGCGTTGCGCTTGCGCACCTGGAGAAGACTGGGAATCACGCTGGGGCGGAGGATCGGCTCGCCCCCGGCCCGCTCATCATCGACGCGAAGCGGCGCATGCTGTGGCGGGAGGAAGGCCGCCGCGAGTCGCTCGGAGATCAGCGTGTGCGTGACGGTCTCGACAGCTCCAGCGCCGACCAGCATCGCCCGAACGGCGCGCTTCGCCATGATGAACGGCTGGGTTGCGCTCGGACGAACTTCGATCCGCTCCTGCACGGGGAGCGCGTCGAGTCCGTGGGTGCGCGCGAGCTCCTCGATCAAGTCCACTTCCCGCTCGATGTCGATGCGGCGCGGGGGAATGGTGCACTCGATTCGATCACCTCGCTCGACCGGTGCGAGTTCGAGCGCTTCGAGCAGTTCCAGCATCCGGCCCGTGCCAAGGTCGATCCCCAGCAGGGATCTCGCCCGGGCCGGGCGGATGGACACCGTTCGGGTCGCCGGTGCTGGCGCGCCCGCCTCGACCACCCCGAGTTCGAGCGTTCCACCGGCCGTCTCCAAGATCAACGCCGCAAGCCGCGCCGCGGCGGCATCGATGTCCATCGGATGGACCCCGCGCTGGAAGCGATAGGCGGAGTCGCTTGTGACCCGATGGCGACGCGACATTGCGCGGACCAGCGGACCGTCGAAGGTCGCGGCTTCAAGAAGCACATCCACAGTCTGCGCGGTCACCGCGGTCTCGGCACCGCCTTTCACGCCGGCGAGTGCTACGGGGCGCTCCCCATCGGCAATCACGAGATCCTCAGGAACGAGGGTGAGTGCATGCGCACCCTCTCCCAGGGGAAGAAAGCGCTCGCCAGCCTTCGCTCGGCGGACCCTGATTTCGCCACCTCGAAGCGCGGCGAGATCAAAGACATGGGTCGGCTGCCCCATCTCGAAGAGCACGAAGTTGGTGCAGTCCACCAAGTTGTTGCGCGGAATCTGGCCGATGGCGCGGAGCCGTCGCTGCATCCACTCGGGGCTGGGTGCCACTCGAACGCCCCGGATGATGCGGGCCGTGTACCGCGGACAGCCGACGGTGTCTTCGACCGTGACGCGCACGCTGTCGGAGGCCCGGCGGGGACCACCGGAGATGGTGGCACCCGGTGTCTTCAGTCGTCGTCCCGTCGCGGCGGCTATCTCACGAGCGAGGCCGAGGTGGCAGAGACAATCTCCTCGATTGCTGGTGGTCTCGATCTCCTGCGCCGTATCGCCGTCATCGAGCGGTTCCCGGCCATCGAAGGCGAGACCGACCCGGGTCAGCACGCTCGCCTGCTCGTCGGCATCGGCGTTCGGTTCGAGGTAGTCGTTGATCCAGGCGACGCTCGTTCGCATGGACGAAGGGTACCGAGGCGACCCGTCGCGTGTACCCTTCCGCCGTGGCTCCTCCGTCATCTCTGCGACATGCTGCGTCGATCGTCGCCGTGGTGCTTCTGCTGGCGGCGTGGTCGATGCCCGGCTGCGCCACCGACGAAGCGGCGCGCTCGCCCGGTGCTGTCGATGAACTCCAGCGACCTCCCGATGACTTCACGCTCGATGCGGTGATCCTGACAGGGCCGCGCGTGCCGGACCAGGGGCGCGTTGAGCTTCGACCCGGGCACTTCATTCTGCTTGCCGATGGCTCACTTCTCCATGACTCAGGTCCGAGCGTGAGCTGGTCGCAGAGGCCGGGGCGCGTCCGCATGCTCTACCAACAGCAGGTGGCCGATCTCTGGCGCCTTGCGCGCGATCTGGGCTTCACCAATCCAGCCAACGCCGACTTCACCGGGAACCCGGCGCTCGTGATTCCCGAGCGAGGCGAGACCATTCACATTCTTGCGCTCTCCGCGAATGGCGAGCGTTGGATCTTCGCTCGGAGCATGCCCGCTGGCGCCGACCCCGACCCCGCCTTTGCTCGGATCCTTCGCGCGCTTGCTGAACTGGCGTGGAGCCGGGATCCGGCGCCCGATCGCTTCCTTCCCATCCGCTATGACTTCGGTCCGAATCCCTACACGGGGTTCCGTCGGCGCGCTCCATGATTCGCAGCGTCCGAGTGAATGTGAAGCGCGATGGGCCAACGGCGCCGCGGGTCGCGTCGGATCAGCAGCGCGTGGTGCGATCGGGCGCGGTGATGCTTCTCAGCGTCGCGATGGTCATGCTGCTGATCGTCGGCGGGTGCGAGGGCCTCGGCTCATCGGATCGGCGACCGCAACGCACCGGAGGTGACTCGCTCCTCCTCTGGATCGCGAAACCTGCGGAACAGTCCTACGAACTCTTCCGCGTGACCCCCGCGGGCGATCTTGAGTATGGCGGCGGAATGGCGGCCTTCAACAGCAACACGACCTGGAGTGGCGCGATGACCGACGCCGAGATCGCCTCATTCCGGTCGCTGCTGGCCCGCACAGGCTGGTGCTACGGGTTTCCGGAGAGTGATCGGGAGAGTTCCGTTCGAGTGCGCCTTGAAGTGTGGTGCGACACGAGGCAGCGGACTTGGGAAGGTCGTGGTGAACCGAGCAGTGTGACGGAGATGCGAACCTTGCTCGAACCCATTGCGAGGCGCCGATTTGACGCGGCGCTCGAGCGCTTGCCCGAGGCTTCCGATCGAAGGTCGATGACGATCGGCACTCCGCGACCGGAGGAGCGCCGCGCGGCACCGCCATCCTCGGGTGATGGCGCCGGGACGGGAGCCGAGCCTTCGGAGCCGAATCCGTGAGTGAGCGAGGTCCGTGCGTCGGCATCGATCTCGGCACGACTCATTCGCTGGTGGCGATCTGCGATGAGCGCGGCCCGCGTGCGCTGAGCGATTCGGAAGGCCGCTCGCTGCTGCCATCGGTCGTGCGATTCGAATCGGGCCAGGCGCCGCTGGTCGGGTGGCCAGCACGCGACGACCCCGATCCGCCGCCCGAGAGCGTCACGATCGCCAGTTCCAAGCGCTTCATGGGGCGCAGCGAATCGGAGAGCCGCGCCCTTGCGGCGGATCTTCGATTGGCCCTTGCGGAGGGACCTCGTGGAATCGCCGCGTTCGCCACGCCCGACGGCGTTCGGACACCGCAGGAAGTGGCGGCGCGCATTCTTGACGCGCTGCGGACGATCGCCGAGCGGGAACTCGGCGCGACGGTTCGGCGCGCGGTGATCACGGTCCCTGCGTACTTCGATGACGCGCAGCGAAAGGCGACGCGCGATGCGGCACGGCTGGCGGGTCTCGAGGTCGAGCGCATCGTCAACGAGCCCACGGCGGCGGCGCTCGCCTATGGGCTCGATCGTCGGCAGGGGGAGACCGTCGCGGTCTTCGACCTCGGCGGCGGGACCTTCGACATTTCTCTGCTGCGCATTGAACATGGGGCCGAGGATGGCGCGCTCTTCGAAGTGCTTTCGACCGCAGGTGACACGCGCCTTGGCGGCGATGACTTCGACCGCGCGCTTGAGTCACTTGTGCCCGGTGCAAGCGAGGCGAGTCCGGCCGAGGCTCGCAGGCTGCGGCGCGAGGCGGAGCGTGTCAAGCGACTCCTTTCGGAGATGGACGAAGCGCTCTTTCGATCGGGACTTGGGAAGAACGGCGAGGAAGTCGTCATTCGCCGGGAGGACTTTGAGAGAGCGGTCGAGCCGCTGCTTGAGCGCGTGGCGCAGTGCTGTCGCCGTGCCCTCGAAGACGCGGGCAGGCCTGCCATCGATCGCGTCGTCATGGTGGGCGGCATGACGCGCATGCCTGCGGTCCGCCGCACCGCGGCAGGGCTCTTCGGGATCGAACCTTACATCGCGCTCGATCCCGACCAGGTCGTGGCGCTCGGTGCGGCGGTGCAGGCTGCGATCGTTGACGGCGCGCGGCGCGATCTTCTGCTGCTCGATGTCATTCCGCTCTCGCTCGGCATCGAGACGCGCGGCGGGGGAGTCGCGAAACTTCTGATGCGAAACAGCACGGTGCCCACCCGCGCCGTCGAGCGCTTCTCGACGAGCGTCGACGGCCAGACCTCCGTCCTGATCCATGTCCTTCAGGGCGAGCGGGAACTGGTCCGTGATTGCCGGTCGATCGCTCGCTTCGATCTGCGAGGCATTCCGCCCATGCCCGCGGGCATTCCGCAGATCGAGGTCGAGTTCCTCGTCGATGAGAATGGCGTGCTCACCGTCAGCGCGGTGGAGCGTCGAAGCGGGCGCCGCGCCGGGGTCCAGGTGGTTCCGAGTTGCGGCCTGACTGCTGATGAAGTGGAACAGATGGAGGTCGAGAGCGTGCTCCACGCCAGGGATGACATGCGAAGGCATCGGCTGATCGATCTCGCGGTCAACGCTCGGCTCGACCTCAAGTGGATCGCCGATGCGCTCGATCGCGTCCGATCGCGCCTTGAGCCGGCGTATCTCGCGCAGCTTGAACAGGCCATGACCGAAGTTCAGTCGCTGGTTGACGCGGTGGAGCGCGGAAGCCTTGAGACGGTCGATCCCGATCGATTGCACCAAGCGAAGGAGGCGCTCGACCGGACCAGCGTGCGGATGCACGAGATCGCGATCACCGAAAGCCTGCGCGACGCCTGACCTCGATTCGGCGCCTGATCTCGACTCAGACGCTGGACCTTGGCTCAGACGCCTGATCTTGACTCTGTCGCCGGACCTCGGCTTCGACGCGGGACCTCAACCGTCGGACGCGGGTGTCGCCGAATCGCCCACACCCTCGCCCTCCCCCTCACCCTTCGCGGCGGGGGCGCACGCTTCCTCGCGGATCTTGGCCGCCTCTTCCGGGCGACCCGTCCGCTCGAGCGCCGCCGCGAGCGCGTCGCCCGCCTTCTGTCGAAGGGCCGGCGGGTCGGTCCGCTTGAGCTTCGACCACGCAAGGCGCGCATGCCCAAGCCCGCTGTCGGGAGTCTTCAACTGGTGCCGCGCTTCCGCGCACAGCAGGGCCTGTTCGATCTCATCGGTACGGAGTTGCAGCCGTGCGGAGAGGTCCATCGCCCGGATGCTGGTATCGCTGGCGGCCTGCCACTCGCCGAGGGCGAAGTTCGCTTGGGCGAGTCCGCGGAGGGACATCTGCATACCCCAGGCATCACCCAGCGGCTCCGCGAGGTCCAGGGACTGCTGGAAGAAGTCGCGGGCCGACTCACTCCGGCCGTCGCGCAGCGCCCGTGCGCCCGAGCGGTACGCCTGCTGACCCGCCCGGAAGTTCCGACGCTCGGCGTCGCTCCAACTGGCGAAGTTGGCGGCATACTCCCCGAAGATGGGATCCCGGAATGCTTCGCTGGCCAGTTGTCCGAAGCGGAGGCCCTTCCGCATCTCCTTCATCACATCTTCATAGGCCGCCCTCTGCTCCATCATCTTCATGGCTGTTTCGAGGTGGTTGTCGAAGAAGGCGAGCACCTGCTCGGGGTGGCGACGGAAGCTCTGGGTGATCAGCGCCGTGTCGCCATCGTCGAGCCATCGCTCCAGTCGGGCGGGGGCCAATCCGGGTTCAGCGCCGGCCGGCGCCTGAGCCGAGGCGGTGCCGGTCAGCAGCAGGAGTGTGAAGGTCACCGGAAGCCACCGTGGAGCGGATCGTGGCGTCAACAAGGCCATCGAAGGGAGGGTGAAGAGTCGCATGCGTGTCAGACTACCGCACTGAAGTCGCTTCCATTTTGGCGCGGTACGCCTATATTGATTGTTCACGCACTCCCGGTGGTCACATGAGAAGGCGGTGTGCCTTCGGTCCGGGCAGGAGACGCTCCGACGATGACAACGCACCATGTTCCCTCGACCGAACCGCAGGCCGGCAGCGCTGCGGCGGGTTCAGCGCAGCGCCAGCGCTCGCCTCGAAATGGCATCGAGCCCGGCTGGACCGTCGAGGACTCGATCGACCTTTACAACATGCGCGGCTGGGGCAAGGGATTCTTCGACGCGAACGAGCGCGGGCATGTCGTGGTTCGGCCGACGCGTCAGCCGGGGCGCGAGATCGATCTCTTCGAAGTGGTCAAGGGAATCCAGGATCGCGGTCTCAAGACGCCGGTGCTCCTGCACTTCTCCGACCTGCTCTCGCGGCGACTGAACGATCTGCACGACGCATTTCAGACGGCCATTCGCGAGCAGAACTTCAAGGGGGGCTACATCGGCGTCTATCCGATCAAGGTGAATCAGCAGCGCCGCGTGGTGGAAGAGGTGCGGCAGTATGGCAGCCCGCTGGGCTTCGGACTCGAAGTGGGAAGCAAGCCGGAACTGCTCGCCGTGCTGGGCATGACGAGCGATGCTCCCGAGCGCCTCATCATCTGCAACGGCTTCAAGGAGGAGCGCTACATCGAGTTCGTCACGCTGGCTGGAAAGCTCGGGCGTACCATCATTCCGGTCATCGAGAATCTCACTGAGCTCAAGCTCATCGTGGAGCTCGCCGAGCGTTACATGATCATGCCTCGCATCGGCGTGCGCGTGAACCTCTCGGCCCCGGGAGCGGGACGCTGGCGCCACAGTTCCGGCGCCAAGGCGAAGTTCGGCCTCTCCCTGAGCGAAGTGCTCGAGGTGCTCGACTTCCTCAAGAGCCGCGGGATGCAGGATTGCCTTCAGCTCCTGCACTGCCACATGGGCAGCCAGATTCACGACATTCGTCAGGTCAACGCGGGAGTGAGCGAGCTCGCCCGCGTCTATGTGCAGCTCGCCAAGCTCGGGGCAGGCATGAAGTACATCGATGTCGGGGGGGGCCTCGGCATCGACTACGACGGGACTCAGTCGAGCTTCGAGTTCTCGACCAACTACACGCTGCCTGAGTACGCGACGAATGTTGTCTACAAGATCATGTCGATCTGCGACGAGGAGGGGGTGGCGCATCCCACGATCGTGACCGAGAGCGGCCGCGCGATGGTCGCCCAGCAGAGCGTGCTCGTCTTCGATGTGCTCGGTGCGAATCGGCTCGATCGCTTCACGGTGCCTGCGGAGCTCCCTGCGGCGCCGAAGGGCGATGAACTGCCGCGACCGCTCATCGAGCTCTTCGATGTCTATCGCAATGTCTCGGAGCGAAGGCTTCTCGAGCACTACCACGACATTCTCGACGCCCGCGACGAGGCGATGCGCTCGTTCTCGCTGGGGTACATGTCACTGGAGCACCGCGCCCTCTGCGACCGCATCTTCTGGGCCACGGCGGCCAAGATCCGCGACAAGGTGCGCGAGCTCGAGGAGGTTCCCGAGGAGCTCGACGACCTCGAGAGTGTTCTGAGCGACACCTACTTCTGCAATCTCTCGATCTTCCAGAGCCTTCCCGACATCTGGGCCATTCACCAGCTCTTCCCGATCGTGCCGATTCACCGCCTGTCCGAGCGGCCGACTCGACGCGCGACGCTCGCCGACATCACCTGCGACTCCGACGGCCGCATCGATCGATTCGTCGACGATCACGACATCAAGCGCTTCGTCGAGCTGCACGACTTCCGCGAGGGCGAGGAGTATCTGCTGGGCGCCTTCCTGGTGGGCGCCTATCAGGAGACGCTCGGCGATCTCCACAACCTCTTCGGCGACACGCATGCGGCGCATGTCAAGCTCGACGAGCATGGGCAGTGGTGGATCGACGAGATCATCGAGGGTGACTCGGTCCGCGAAGTGCTCAGCTATGTTCAATACGATGTGAACAAGCTGCTTGCGGAGATTCGTCGCGAGTGCGAACGGGCCGTGCGCACCAAGCAGATGAGCGTCGCCGAGAGCGCCCAGCTCGTTCGGGCCTACGAGAGCGGGCTCGCGGGCTACACCTACCTTGAAAAGCGCGATTGAGTCGGCTCACGGCGCCGCGGCTGCGGCCCGGAGCGCGTCGCGAAGATCGGTGTCGAGGTCGTCAGCGAAGCGGCGAAGACCCTCGCGGATGCCGCGCCGGAAGCGCTCCTGTGTGCTGGCCGCGCGTTCGCGGTTCAAGCGTCGCAAGTCGTCGATGGGCACGAAGGGGTTGATCGTGCGCTGAAAGCGCTGGGTGCTCTCTCGAATCGGGGCGCTCAGTGGACCGGCGCAGGTGGCGCGACCGGCGGCGTCGATCGCATTGCGTCGGGTCACGAGCGCGTTGAGGCCATCCTCCGAAGTGAGCGCCGTGGTCGCGTCGAGTGCGGCGACGAGCGCCGGGATCTGCGCAAGGAAGTCATCCAGATCGGAGAAGACGGGGGGAGGAGTGCGCGACCATGGCTTGAGTTCTTCTTCGAAGAAGACGAGCGGACTTCGGCTGAGGACCCTGTCGACGCGGTCGATTGCTTCGAGCACTCTCGTGCAGCGGGCTGCATCCCAGCGCGACGCGGAGCCGCTGCTGGCGGCCAATTGAAGAGCCTTCTGAAGCTGGGCGACTTGCTCCACCAAGGCTCCCATCTGAGCGGCGATCTGCCTCCGCTCAGCCTCGATCACCGCGAGCGCCTTGGCGGACGGCGTCTGAGGAGTGGCTGGCTCCCGGGAGTCGTCAGGTTGTGGTGCGCCGGCGGGTGGAGTCGATGGCTTCGGCACAGGGGCCGGAGTGCTTGCGGGCGCTCCGCTCGGTAACGCAGGCTGTTCGGGGGGCGCCGCTCCGTCGGGCGGACGGGACTCGGGAGGTGGTAGGACAGAGGGCGTTGGAGACGGGGAAGCTTCGGGTGCTGCGGTGCCGCCCGACGAGCGAGTTGCAGGACGCGAAAGTGCTCTCGCTCGCAACGATTCGCGCGACTGGACGATCGCTTCAGGTTCGCTTCCTTCATCGGTGCTCGCCTGCGGTGCGGCCTGCTGGCCCGGTGGCACCGAATCTCTCGCATCGCGAAGGAAGAGCAGCGTGATCACCAGACCGAGACACACGCCCGTGATGATCACGGCGGCTGCGATCGAGAGCGCCATCACCTTGCCTGACGAGCGAGTGACTCGGCGGTGGGGAGCAGATTCAAAGATGGTTGACGCCCCCGGCGCTGGTACGGCCCGTTCATCGGAGGCGGGCTCGTTCTGCACCGTGAGCATCCACTTCAACAACTCGCCTCCCCGGAGTTTCGCAATGGGCGGAAGCACCCGGATGGCCGCGGCGTTCACCGCAAGGAAGTGCACGATTTCGTGGGCTGGAGGAGTCTCCAGGTCCGGCATGAGAATCGTGCGTCGACTTCGATCAACGGCGCCGACGCCCGTCACAAGATCAGGGTCACCGGCAAGCGACAGCACCCGCAGGCCCCAGCGCACCTGCGCGAGATCCTCCGAGGCGAGCACGCGCACCAGGTTGATCAGGTCCCGCCGATGCGCTTCGCTGTCAGGAAGCAGCACCGTCGGACGCTTGTGATCAAGCGCATCGAGGTAGGCGTCAACCAGTCGCAGGGTTCGGGGGCCGATGGTCGGCGGCGCACTCCTCGGCGGGTGGGCCAAGGCGAGCACGCGCGCCTCCTCGAAGCGCTCGCGGGCCCAGAGCTCAGGTCGTTGCAGGATCTGCTCGAGGTCGCCCCGGACCAGGTGCTCGTAGTCCGGAAGCGGACAGAGCAGGGTGCGCATGTCCAGCGTGGCGCGCCCGGCATCATCCGGGCTTCCCTGAAAGAGACGGGTGATGGCGCAGCGACCGCTCGGGAGAGGTCGAACGAGCACGGCGGGCTCCCGCTCCAGCGAGCGCAGGAAGTCAGGGTCGTTCGACTGCCCGTAGACGAGTGCTTCGAGCGCCCGCTGCTCCTCGCCAGTCACATCAGGACTGGCCGCACGCGTGCGGTAGCCCTGCTGAGACGCAAGGAGATGAACGCCCAATCGCATGGTCGACGCAAAGCCTCCTCAAGATGAAAGCACATACCACGCGATGAAGCCGCCGACGATGACGACGAACGCCACGAAGCTCCAGATGAGAGTCAGCACGCGCCGCTCCCGCCGCTCCGCCTCCTCTTCCGCCCGAATGGCGTCGGCCAGGAGACGGGATTGCTCGCTCTGCAGAGCTTCGCGCGACTCTTCGCGGCGAAGCCGGCCCATGCGCTCGAGACACCAGACGAGCGGCTCGATCAATCCCTCGGGTTCACCTCGAACCTGCGGCGCCGTTCGGCCCATCGGGTCGGGAATGGCTCGCACCGCTGCACACCCGAAGGCCTTCGCGCCGGGGGCCTCGCGCACCAGCGGCGGATAGTAGCGCTGGATAAAGGCGCGCAGTCCACCCGCGGCTTCGACCATGGAGCGATGAACATCGAACTTCGTGAGCACCACCGCCACCGGAACATGGGCGCCATGGTGCGTCGCACGAATGCGCCGGAGCGCCTGGATGGAACCGAAGTCCTCCTCCACGCGGTCTCCGGGGGGGGCCGAGAGGACTGAACCCGGATCGATGAGGATGATGACGGCCGCGGCGTGATCCACCTGGTCAAGCAGCGTGGCCACATCGGGACCTGAGAGTTCCTCGACGAACGCGCGGCGAAAGACCTCACCTGGGTAGTCGAGCGCCACGAGCCGCTCGCGTCCGCCGGGGTAGGAGACTTCGAGTTCAATCACGGCGCTTTCGGCGGTGGCCGCAGGCCACTGGCCGCGGGCAAGGTCATCCATGGCGCTGAGGCAGCGCAGGTGCGAGGGCCCGTTGAGGGCCTGCATCGACAGGCCGTGCGAACCGCGGAAGAGCTCGTGGTAGAGGCGCGCGAGAAAGACCGTCTTGCCGCTCGCTCGTCGGCCCAGGATGACGATCCGATCTCGAACTGCGCGATCGTCGCCCGGCTGGCTGAAGACCGAACGATCCTGCCGGATCACGGTGCCGGAGACATCGCGCTGACTGGGGCGCGGTCCCGCGCCGCTTCGCGCATCCGTTGGGGCGGCGGAAGGCGCGGGTGGTGGTGGGGGGGGACGGGAGCCTGGGCTCCGTGCTCCGCCCGGCGTGCCGCCCGGAGGCGGGATGGGTGAAGGGTCATCGTGAACCTCGATGGGGCCCGGGAAGGCGCTCTCCTCACCGAGGTCGATGAAGGTCTCATCCGGCGGGTCGCCGTCGCGCCCGATGGGATCGTCACGATGACCGTTCGATGACCCGCGCTGCGCCATCTGGCGTGACCTACATCCCCATCACATAGGCGAAGATGAGCGGGGCCACGATGGTCGCGTCGCTCTCGATCATGAAACGCGGCGTGGTCGGAGCGAGCTTCCCCCAGGTGATCTTTTCATTGGGACTGGCGCCCGAGT
This sequence comes from Phycisphaeraceae bacterium, assembly GCA_019636735.1. Classification (NCBI taxonomy): domain Bacteria; kingdom Pseudomonadati; phylum Planctomycetota; class Phycisphaerae; order Phycisphaerales; family Phycisphaeraceae; species Phycisphaeraceae bacterium. Next base: position 23,453 of record JAHBWY010000007.1, on the reverse strand, counting down.
AGCTGCCGTAGCTTGTCGTTGAATCGCCGATCTGGCAGAAGTAGCCCCAGAGCGGCACCTTCGTGCGGCGCAGGTCCTGGTGCAACATGGGCACGACACAGATGGGGAAGTCACCGGCGATGCCGCCGCCAATCTGAAAGAAGCCGATCGGGTTCTTCGGAGCGGTCCGCTCGTAGATCTCCGCGAGCTCCATCATGTACTCGATGCCACTTCGCACGGTGTGCACATGCTTGACATCGCCCTCGATGCAATGGGCCGCATAGATGTTGCCAAGCGTGCTGTCCTCCCACCCCGGCACGATGATCGGCAACTGGCGCTCCGCGGCGGCCAGGAGCCAGGAGTTTGCGGGATCAGTGTCGTAGAACTTCTTGAGCTTGCCCGAGAGCAGGATGCGATAGAAGAACTCGTGCGGGAAGTAGCGTTCACCCGCGCGATCCGCCCGCACCCACTCATCGAGGACCGCGCGCTCCAGTCGTCGAATCGCCTCCTCCTCGGGGATGCAGGTATCGGTGACGCGGTTCAAGTGGCGCTTGTAAAGCTTCGTCTCCTCGGTCACCGGGAGTTCGCGCCAGTGGGGCACGCGCTCATAGTGGGTGTGGGCCACCAGGTTGAAGATGTCCTCTTCCAGGTTGGCCCCGGTGCAGCAGATCATGTGCACCTTGTCGCGTCGGATCATCTCCGCGAGCGAACGCCCGAGTTCCGCCGTGCTCATGGCGCCGGCGAGCGTGACGAGCATGCGCCCGCCCTTGTCGAGGTGCCGGATGTATCCGTCCGCCGCGTCAATCACCGTGGCGGCATTGAAGTGACGGAAGTGCTCGCGCATGAAGGCGCGGATGACGCCTGCACCGGCGCGGCCGCGCTCGGCGGAGGCGCTCTTCGGTCGGGAACTGGGGCGGGCGGTGCGGGTTCGGCGCGTGGTCGTGGCGGTCGGCATGTCGGAACTCGAAGTCAATCAGGTCAGGCGGCGAGTCGCCGCAGTCGAAGGGCGGCGCGGACACGGTGGGCACCGAGCAGAATGAGCTCGACACCGAAGAAGATCACGAGGACGAGAAAGGCGATGCCCGGGGAGAGAAGCATGATGGCGCCCACGATGGCGGTCAGCACGCCGTTGAGGAGCAGGACGCCCCAGTGCTCGCGCCCCGGCATGGAGAGCGCCGCGACAATCTGGAAGATGCCGCCCGCGAGTGAGAGTGCGCCGAACACCTGAACGGCGCTTCCCGCCGCAACCGCCGGCGCGAAGATTGCGCCGAAGCCGAGCAGAATGGCCAGGAACGGCCCGAGAAAGAGCAGCACCGAGCGAAGACCAACCTCGTGCAGGCGGAATGCGGTGACGAGGCCCGCTGCGCCCACCAGCACCAGAAAGAACCCGAGCCCCTGCACGAACGCCTCAAGGATCCACGGTCGCGGCAGGATCGCCCCGATGAGGAGCAGGACGCCGAGCAGCGTGAGAAGAACGCCGTCGATCAGCACCAGTTTCCAGTGGCGCGTTCGACCAGCCGCAATGACCATCGATGTCATCGAGTTGCCTCCATGGGCCGATCATACCGGGGCCCCGGACCCTTGCGCAGACTTCGCGCGGAGTGAATCTCCCCTTGGGCGACCGCTCACGGTGGGCGAGCGCCGGGTGTCGATCAATGGTCAGACCAGGAGGGCTCGTGCGAACGCGCTTCAGAACCATCTTCATCAGTGACACCCACCTCGGGACGGGAAGTGCCCGCGCGGACGACCTCGCCTTCTTCCTGAAGCGGGTCACATGTGACCGCCTCTACCTCGTGGGCGACATCATTGACATGTGGTGGCTCAGGCAGCGATGGAAGTGGCCGGCGTCGCACACGACGGTCCTTCGTCGACTGCTCAAGTTGAGTTCGAAGGGCGTGGAAATCATCTACCTGCCCGGGAATCACGATGATGCGGCCCGACCCTACGCAGGCATGGAGTTTGGCGGCATCAGGGTGGAGTTGGCGGCACAGCACGAGTGTGCCGATGGTCGGCGCCTTCTTGTCTGCCATGGCGACCACTATGACCTCGTGGTTCGCACCCGACCCTGGCTCGGAATGCTCGGGAGCGCCGGCTACGAGGTTCTGTTGCGCGCCAATCGGTTGTGGAACGCCGGCCGTCGCATGTTCGGGCTTCCCTATCACTCGCTGGCGCAGGCGGTGAAACTCCGTGTGAAGCGCGCGTGCATGTATGTCTCCCACTACGAGGAGGAGCTGCGGCGCGAGGCGGAGCGTGGAGGGTGTGATGGCGTGGTCTGCGGCCACATTCACAAGGCCGAGCTCCGCGTCGACCAGGGCCTGACCTACGCCAACTGCGGCGACTGGGTGGAGAGCTGCACGGCGCTCGTTGAACACGAGGATGGGCGTCTCGAGCTGCTCGACGGGCTTGCATTCAACGAGTCATGGCGCCGCCTGGAGGAGAGCGGCGCCGTTCCCACCGAGGATCCCGACCCATGGATCGACCCACCATTGCCCTTCCCGCTGCCCCATGTCGAGCCGTCGAAGGCGCATCGGGCGGCATCATCCTGCTGACGGCCAGTGTCGGCAGCGGACACACGCGCGCCGCGGAGGCCGTGGCGGTCGCTCTGCGCGAATCGCTCGAGGAGAGAGGTCAGTCGACTCCGGTGCGCATCGTCGATCTGCTCGATGAGAGCCCGCGGATCGTCAGCGTGGTGTGTCGGGATGCGTACCTCGGCCTCGTCCGACGCGCACCGCGCATGCTGCGTTGGCTCTACCACCGCTTCGATCGCCCCGCGGCTTCGGGCCTGCGGGGGCGCCTCCTCTGGCGGGCCCTCGGGCGAGTTCGCCGACTGGTCGATGAAAGCCGCGCGGAGACGATTGTCTCGACCCACTTCCTCGCCAGTGAACTCGTCGCGGCGATGCGCCGCGGGGGGGCGACGGTGGCGCTCAACACGGTCGTGACCGATGTCGACGCGCATGGGATGTGGATCTGGCCAGAGACGGATCGGTACTTCGTCTCCGGGGCGCGCGCGGCCGCGACGCTCGCCTCGGCGGGGGTGCCCGCGAGCAGGGTGATCGAAACGGGCATTCCCATCGATCCCGCCTTCGAGCGCCTGCCTCCAGCGCCATGGGCTCGACGCGCGCTCGGCCTCGATCATGATCGCCCGGTGATCCTCTTCTCAACCGGTGGCGCCTTCGTGGGGCCGGCGGAGCGCTGTGTCTGTGCGCTGGCGAACATCAACGGTCCCGCGCAGGTCATTGTCATCTGTGGTCACGCCGCGGCCGTCAAGCGCGACCTTCAGGCCAAGGCGGCCGATTGGCTGTTGCGGCCCGGAGTCACCCTGCGTTTCGAGGGGTTCACCGATCGCATGCACATCTGGATGGCGGCGGCCGATCTCTTCATTGGCAAACCAGGTGGGCTGTCGAGCGCCGAGTGTCGGGCTGCGGGGCTTCCCATGCTCATCACCTCGGTGATTCCCGGCCAGGAGGAGCACAACGCGGCCGAAATGATCGCCTGTGGCGCCGCCCAGCAGATACCGTCGCTCGACGCGCTGACAGAGCGCGTCAATCGCCTGCTTTGCGGTCAGGCCACGCCCTCGCTCGTCGCGATGCGTGCCGCCGCCCGCGCCTCTTCGCGCGCAGGGGCGGCCCGGCGCATCGCGGAGCTCGTCATGCACCATCGTCGCCGGCAATGGCCTGCGCTTCGGCGCGCTGATGCTCCTGCAACTGCTCCGGTGAGGCGACACGCGGGTTGACCCACTCCGTCAACGCCGCCCAGCCCCGGCTTTCGTCATCATGGGGCAGGTAGCCGCGTACGACGCCGAAGACCTTGAAGCCCTGGTGCAGATGGAACGAGAGGGTGGGATCGTGGAGTTCGCCGCGGACGACCGCGCGGACATACTGGCGTGGTGTCATGGTCGACGCATGCAGGTGATAGCCCGGCAGCCGTGAACCGCCGCGCTTGCGCAGCAGCCCGCGGCGCTTCACGACCTCGATGGCCTCGGCGGCGAGCGCATGGGCGATGCCGTGATGCTGAAGCGCGGGATCGGTCATCATGTCCGCGATGTAGAGCGTGCGTCCATGGCGCGCATCGTGATTGGCGAATGAACCACCGGCGGTGAAGGTGCTCCAAGGCGCCGTGGTTCGATAGTCATCCCATCGGATGATGAGCGACGCGAGCGTGCCCGACACCGTTCCGTGCTCCACCGACTCGGCCACCAGTTGCCCCTCGGGAAAGAGCGCATGGTGCGTCTCGAGCTCCTTCATGGTGTAGGGCCGCTCGGTGGGGTAGATCACCTGGCAGAGGCGCTCGATCGCGTCGTAATCGCGGAGTTCGAGAGGGCGGACCCGAATGGGGCTCGGCTGATGGCTGGGCGCGGAGGCCTGGGGTGGCTCAGAAGTCATATCGCACGCCAAGGTAGTAGCGCAGGTCGTTGTTGGTGCTGCCCGGTGGGACATCCGACTGGTACTCGTTCCGCAGCCCGCCCACGAAGGCAAGTCCCTGGTCATTCAGCCGAACGATCCAGTCGAGGCGAGCGAGGATCCGGTAGTCGCCGAAGTCCGTGAGACTCGGCGCAATGTTCACGCTGGCTTCGAGGGTCTGCCATGAGTTGATCCACCAGGCAAGAGCCGCCTCGCCGTAGGCCTCGGGCGTCCACTCATCGGAGGTTCCGAACTCGCGCGTTGCACCGAATCCGCCCTTGATGGTGATGGCAAGTGGCCGCTCATGAAAGATCCGGTAGCCGAACCCGGCATACCCGCTGAGTCGATGCTCCCACGCCTGGAACTGGTCGTACTGGTACTGAAGTTTGCCGAAGGCGAGCCAGTTCGTCGGGATGAAGTAGTAGTCGTAGACCGAAGTCGCGAGCAGGTTGTTGTCCGTGGTCTGGCTGTCCACGAGGCTCAGGAAGTACTCGGCGGAGGTCGTCCAGCGATCGGTCCAGGTTCGTCGAGTGAGCGTGCCCGCGACGCGAAGATCGAGTTGCGTGTCGTCAGAGTTCACCCCGGCGAGCGCCGCCTGGGCGCTCAGGAGCCACTCCACCGTGCCCGGAGGAGGCAGAGACTCGTCGGTTTCAAGCAAGTCGACACGCCCCGCCGCCCACGCTGGTCGCGGAGGGTCACCTACCTTGCGTGGGGCGCGACCCGCGGCAACCGCTTGGGCATCCGCCGGAGGCGCGAGGAGGTCAGCATCTTCGAGCAGGTCCTCCGAATCGGGCGGAACCGCTGCAAAGTCCAGACTCCCGTTCACCGTCTTCGGAGGCGGAACGACCGGGATCGACTCAACTCGGGCAACGGACGACTGGGGAACGACCAGGCGGCCAAGGATCGCGTGGGCGAGCACGAGTTCACCAGCCGTTGAATCGACGAGTGTTCCGCGCAGGACCTCGCCGGTCACAAGGTGGACCACGACCTCGTCGGATGGAGGTGCTGAAGCCTGCGGCGGATTGGCGAGAGCGGCGGAGTGCACGATCGTCATGGCCACGATTGAGGGCAGCAGGGCCCGCATGCGGGCGCAGGTGGCGCGGAACGACCGCAGCAGCGCGCCCGCGCTGCGGGAGGCGAACGACATCGACAGCATCGCGTGAAAGTATCCGATGCCAGCACGATCGCCAAGACGGCCTCGACCACCGGGGGACTGCGCGGAGCCGTGGAGCGAAATGCTCTTCACGCAAGGGCGATCGAGTGGCCCGGAGGTTCGCGGCTGGCCCGTTTTGGTGGTACCTTCACGCATCAGCAATGTCACGGACGACTGTCGCGGCTCTGATCGGTCTATTCGTCGTCGTCATCCCGGGGTGTCTCGTCGGCCCGAACTACGAGCGGCCGGTCATCGACATGCCGTCGTCGTACCGACCTCCCGCCGCGCTGCGAACTTCGCCGGCAGAGGCCCCGCTCGATGAATGGTGGCTCTGCTTCAAGGACCCGACCTTGAACGCGCTGGTTGCCCGCGCCGAGAGCGGAAGCCTCACTCTTCAGCAGGCGGCGGCCAATGTCCAGGTCTATCGGGCTCGCTACGGCATCACCTACAGCGAGCTCTTTCCGAGTATCAGCCTCGGGGCGTCCTACTCGCGCAGTCGGGTGAACTTCGCCTCGCTCGGCGGGGCCGAGGGAACCAACTCACCCTTCAACGACTGGCAGTACGGCCTGGCGCTCTCCACATGGGAGATCGATCTCTTCGGCAAGATCCGTCGCGCGATGCAGGCGCGGCAGGCCGAGCTTCAGGCGACGGTGGAGCAGTATCGCCAGGCGCTGGTCTCACTTCGCGCCGAAGTTGCGATTGCCTACCTGACCGTCCGTACGCTTCAGGCGCAGTTGCGCTACACCCGCGAGTCGGTGGAACTCCTCTCGCAGGTCGTTCGCATCACCGAGGCCAAGTTCGCCGCCCAGACGACTTCGCTGATCGATCTCTCGCAAGTCAAGGCGCAGCTGGCGACCTCGCAGGCGCGCATTCCCGTGCTTGAGTCGCAGATCATCGCGCAGTCGAACGGGCTTTCGCTGCTGCTCGGAGAGATGCCGGGCCCAGTGGCCGACGAACTCGCGGAGCCGGCGCCGATCCCGCTGCCGAACGACGAGCTACTCCTCGGCATCCCAATGGACCTTCTCCGTCGCCGCGCCGATGTGCTCGAAGCGGAGCGGCGCCTTGTGGCGGCCGTGGCGCGGATCGGTGTCGCTGAAGCGGGGTTCCTGCCCGAGCTCACGATCATGGGCGTCTGGGGCATTGATTCGACCACCTTTAGCGGCCTCGGGGACTGGGGTAATCGAACCTACACCTTCGGTCCACGCATCACATGGAACTTCTTCAATGCGGGGCGCGTCGTGAGTCAGGTGCAGGAGGCGCAGGCGCAACAGCTCATCGACGAGCTTGGCTACCGACAGGTGGTGCTGAAGGCGGTGAGCGAGGTGGAAACTTCGCTGACGAACTATGACGGCACGCGCCGCGCCATGCGCGACTTCGAAACCGGATTGACTGATGTCACTCGCGCGTACGAGCTGGCCGTGACGCGATATCGCGCGGGCACCATTGACCTGACGCAGCTTCTTCAGTTTGCCCAAGTGGTCCTCCAAGCGCAGGATGGCCTTGCCCAGGCAACCGGACAGACGGCGCTCAACCTCGTCGAGATCTATCGATCGCTCGGCGGTGGCTGGGAGCGCGACGCGATTCCATTCGGCGGCGCCGATGCATTCGGACCGGACGGCACTCCCCCCGATGGTCGTGACTTCCCGCCGCAGCGGCCGAAGGACCAACCTCCCCAGGAGACGACGAGTTCATCATGACAGCAACTCAGACCGGTTCATCCATTTGGTTCGCACGAGTTGCCGATTGGTGCTGTCGCCGCGGTTCGAGGGAGTCGCTTGGCGTGATTGCACTCCTGGGCGTTGTGCTCGTCGCCGGCGGATGTCGCCGACATGCCGCCAAGCCCACGGCCGTGCCGTCGGCACCCGTCGAGGTGGCGACGGCGGCGCGCAGTGATGTGCCCGTCTATCGCGAGTACCCGGGAACGCTCGAGAGCATTCGCACGGTCGAGCTGAACGCGCGCGTCGAGGGATGGCTCCTTCGCCAGCATGTGCCCGACGGGGCGATGGTGAGCCCGGGACAGACCATCTATGAGCTCGATCCGGCGCCCTTTGTCGTCGCCCTCGACCAGGCGCAGGCCGACCTTGCCGTCGCCGAAGCGCAGTACGCCAATGCCAAGCAGAAGTACGAGCGGAATCGCCCGCTGGTCGAAGTGGATGCCGTTTCGGCGGAGGAGTTCGAGACGCTCGAGGCGCAGTACCTCGGCGCCCGCGCGACGGTGGAGGCGAGGACGGCCGCGGTCGAACAGGCGGCGTTGAACCTTTCCTACTGCGTCATTCCGAGCCCGGCGCGAGGCCAGCTCTCACGCTCGCGGGTCTTCGAGGGCACGCTTGTCACGCCCGGCGTGAACGCCACGCTCAACAATGTTCGGCAGCTCGATCCGTTGTGGGTGGAGTTCCAGCCGGTGAGCGATGATGTTCCCGCCCTGCGTGCGCTCATGTCGTCGGGCGAGGCGGTCACCGAGATCGCGCTGCCCGCATCGAGCAGTCAGCGCTGGTCGACCAAGGGCAAGGTCGTCTTCATTGACAACTCCGTCGGCTCGCGGTCGAGCACCATTCTGAGCCGTCTCGAGTTTCCCAATCCCGACCTTGCGGTCCTGCCTGGAACCTATGTGACGGTTCGCCTGAGGACCGCCACGCTCTCCAATGTCGTCACCATTCCGGAGAGTGCGATTGCCTATCAATCAGCGCAGGCGACCGTCTGGATCGTCGATGCGCAGGAGCAGGCGAACCTCGTCTCGATCGAGACCGGACCGCGCGGTGGTGCGGGCATCGTGGTGACGAAGGGGCTCTCTGGCGGCGAGCGCGTGGTGACTTCAGGTCAGCTTCGGCTGCGTCAGGGTGAGCCGGTGCGCGTGGTCACGCCGCCATCGCCAAGCGCGGGGGGTGCTCCGGCTCAGGCCGCGCCAGCCGCGCCGGCCTCGGCTCCGGCGCGTTCTTCCCGGCGGACCACTTCGGGTGCCTCCCGATGATCGAGTTCTTCATCAAGCGTCCGATCTTCGCCGCGGTCATGGCGCTCCTGATGCTCATCGGCGGCGGGCTGTCGATCGTGCTCCTGCCGGTCGCGCAGTATCCGGAGATCACGCCGCCGACGGTGCAGGTCTCCGCGAACTATCCGGGTGCCAGTGCCGCGATCACCTCCGATGTGGTCACCCGACCCATGGAGATCCAGATCAATGGCGTCGAAGGCATGATCTACATGTCGAGTGCCTCGACGAACAACGGCACTTCGTTGATCACGATCACCTTCCAGGTTGGCTACGACCAGGACATCGGCGCCGTCGATGTGCAGAACCGCGTCTCGACGGCCATGAGCCAGCTCCCGGAGGAGGTCCAGAAGCAGGGGATTGCCATCGCCAAGCAGTCCACCGACCTGCTGCTGGTGGTGGGCCTTTCGAGCCCGAACGGCACCTACGACAGCTTCTTCCTGGGGAACTACGCCGACATCAATCTCACGCCCGCGCTGCAGCGCGTCAACGGAGTCGGCAGTGTCACGAACTTCGGACTGCTCCAGTACGCCATTCGAATCTGGATCGATCCGCAGAAGCTTGCGGCCCTTGGCATCACTCCGCAGGAGGTGGCGCACGCGGTCTCCACGCAGAATCAGCAGGTGGTCGGTGGCCAGGTCGGCGCTCTTCCGACCACGGGTGATCCGACCTTCACGCTTCAGGTGAATGCGCTTGGTCGACTGACGCTGCCGAGCGAGTTCGAAGACATCGTCGTGCGTCACACCGATGAGGGAGCGATCGTCCGCATTCGCGACATCGGAAGAGCCGAACTCGGCGCGGCCAGTTACGCCACCTCCAGCGAACGCGATGGCAAGCCCTCGGCGCTGCTGGGCATCTACCAGTTGCCGGGAGCCAACGCCTTCACCGTGGCCAACGGCATCCGAACGGCCATGAGCGAGCTGTCGTCGAGCTTCCCGCCGGACATCGAGTGGAGCGTTCCCTACGACACGACACGATTCGTCTCGGCATCAATCACCGATCTGCTGAAGACCTTTGCCGAAGCCGTGGTGCTGGTGTTGCTGGTGATCTTCGTCTTCCTGCAGAACTTCCGCTCCACGCTGATTCCGATGATCGCCATTCCGGTGTCGATCGTGGGTGCCTTCGGCATCATGCTCGCTGCGGGATTCTCGATCAACACGCTCTCCCTTCTCGGTCTGGTGCTCGCGATCGGACTGGTCGTCGATGATGCGATCGTGGTTGTCGAGAATGTCGAGCGCCAATTCGAGGAAGGGATGACCGACACGCGCCTGGCAACAGCCAAGGCGATGCGCGAAGTGACTGGCCCGATTGTGGCGACGACGCTCTCGCTGGCCGCGGTGTTCGTGCCCGCCGCGCTCATGCCGGGCATCACGGGGCAGCTCTACAACCAATTCGCCATGACGATCGCCTTCTCAGTGGTCCTCTCAGGCATCAACTCGCTTTCGTTGAGCCCGGCGCTCTGTGCTCTGCTGCTGCGGCCCCGGCAATCGGGGCATGTGAAGTTCATCGCCTTCCGCGCGTTCGACTCCGCCTTCAGCGGTCTCGTCCGCTTCTACGAGGCGTTGGTGCGGGGAGCGATCCGCGCATGGTGGCTCGTGGTGACGATCTTCGTCGCCGGCTTGGCGCTGACGGCGTGGCTCTTCGTGACGACGCCGACCGCCTTCATTCCCGATGAAGACAACGGCTACTTCTATGTGGCCTATCAGCTCCCCGCCGGTTCAACGGTCGAACGGTCGCAGGCCTTCGCGGCCACCTTGCGTTCGCTCATCGAGGAGGAGAAGCAAGTCGCCACCATCATCGAGGTGAACGGCTTCAACTTCATCACGAGCGTGCAGCAGACGAATGCGGGGTTCCTCATCCCGGTGCTGACGAACTGGTCCGAGCGTCCAGGAGCCGACCAGACCGCGAATGCCATCATGGCGCGCCTTCGCCACGCGGTGGCAGAGCTTCCGGATGGAGTCGCCATGGTGGCCGGACCCCCGGCGATTCCCGGTCTCGGCAATGTGGGTGGCTTCCAGTTCCAGGTCAACGATCAATCGGGGCTCGGCCTTCCGACCCTGCTCAAGGCCGTGGAGGATGTGATTGCCGCGGCCCGCCAGCGCCCTGAACTGAGCAGGCTCAACCCGCAGTTCGACGCCAATGTGCCGCAGCTCTTCGTCGACTTCGATCGCACGAAGATGCAAATGCTCGGCATCAATCCTGATGACGCGTTCACGGTGCTCCAGATCAATGTCGCGTCGCTCTATATCAATCAGTTCAATCGATTCGGCAAGGTCTATCAGGTCTATGTCCAGGCTGATGCGCCGAGCCGCATGCAGCCCGACGATGTCCTGAAGCTCTATGTGCGCAATCGAAGTGGTGAACAGGTGCCGTTCTCCGCGTTCGCCACGGTGCAGTGGACCACCGGACCCGACAACCTCTCGCACTACAATGTGATGAACTCAGTCGCGGTCCTCGGTGACGCAAACCCCGGGTTCAGTTCTGGGCAGGCCATCGAGGCGGTCGATGCCATCTGTCGCGATGTCCTTCCGCCGGGCATCACGCACGACTGGACCGGCATCGTCTTCCAGCAACTCGAAGCGGGGAATCTCGCGCCGGTCATCTTCGGGCTCGCGGTGCTGGCGGTCTTCCTCTTCCTGGCCGCCCAGTATGAGAGCTTCGCCCTGCCGGTGCTCGTCATCGTGAGTGTGCCGCTCGCCGCGCTCGGAGCGGTCATCACGCTGCGGCTCTTCGGTCGCCCGCTCGATGTCTATGCCCAGATCGGCCTCGTGTTGCTGGTCGGGCTGGCGGCGAAGAACGCGATTCTGATTGTCGAGTTCGCCAAAGATGCCCGCGAGAGCGGGCAGAGCGCGATCGAGGCCGCCGCGACGGCGGCGCGCCTTCGCCTGCGACCGATCCTGATGACGGCCTTCGCGTTCATTCTCGGCGTCGTTCCGCTGGCCATGGCCACGGGCGCCGGTGCAAACAGCCGTCACTCGATCGGCTACACGGTCATCGGCGGGCTACTGGTCGGCACACTCTTCACGCTGGTGGTGGTGCCCACCTTCTATGTGATCGTCGAGTGGATTCGCTCGAATGTCTTCGGTGTCGATCCCGTGGAGGCACGGAAGCGCCTGTCGGCGTCACTCGCCGAGCCCGCTGCGGTCACGAGCGGCGGCGCCGCAGAAGAACACCGGTAAGGCCGAGCAGGGCCAGCGCCGCAGGCGTGGGAATGGGGGCCGAGTACTCGAAGGTGCTTCCGTATCCGACGGAGATGGATCCTGCCGACCAGGTCAGGCCGGTGAGGCGCGTCTCGCTGCCGAAGTTCTGAGAGCCCTTCGTATAGAGGAGACCTTCGATCTCGCTTCGGAAGTCGAAGCTCGCGCTGCCACCGGCGATGATGTAGAGACTGCCGCCGCCATTCGTCACGAAGCGAGTGTTGGCGCCTGCCGAGAGGGAGTCGCCAATATAGAGGTACACATCGCCACCGCTGGTGTCGGCCATCACGACTCCGGCCCAGCCGAGCTGGAACTTGCTGAAGACATACTCACCCGCGGAGAGGAGAAGGGTGGTCTCGGAGTTACTCGAGAATCCGGCGTAGGCGCCGGGAGCAAGGCTCGCCTTCTCGCGCCAATCGAGATTGATGGACACCTTGCCCCACGGAGGCATGTCACCGATGGTCGGCGACAGCCAGGTGTGCGGCGAGCCCTTCTCGATCACTCCGGTGATCTTGCTTCCCCAGCCGAGATCGAACGCGCCGCCTGCACCCAGCGAGCCTTCAATCAGCGAGGCGCCACCCACGGTGGTGGAGCCGCCGCTGCGAATGACGAAGCCATCGGGAGAGTCGATGACGACATCGGCGTGGGTTGCTGAAGACAGACCCAAAGCCGCCACCAGCGCCACGGTGCCCGAGAGGGCCAAGCGCAGCGGGGAGGTGGGGCGAGTGGGGCTGGATGAAGGTCGTGTGAAGGTCCTCGGCATGATGGATGCTCCGTTGAACAGGCAACGGTCGCTTCCATCTACGCCGTTCCAAGCGCCTTGTGAAGCCCCGCCGTCCATCGGCGCCATCCAGCCCGATCAGCCGGAATACATGGTCGTTGGATGGTGCGCCTGCACCGGCGGTGGCGGTTGGCGACCAGATGAGGCGGAGCTAGAAGAACCCCGCCGTCATGCCGCCATCGACCGAGAGCGCAGCGCCCGTGACGAAGCGGGCCTCGGCCGAACAGAGGAAGAGGACCGCTCCGGCGACATCGTCCGGCGAACCCGCGGCTCCGCCGGGCTGCTTCGAGAGGAACCAGGACATGCCCGCCGCTTCGGCGCCCGCGGCACGCTCGACCATCGGAGTCCCGATGACGCCAGGACAGATGGCGTTCACGCGGATGTTGTCCCGCACATACTGGAGGGCCGCAGACCTCGTCAGCCCGATGACCCCATGCTTGCTCGAGGCGTAGGGCGGCGACAGCGCATGCCCGGTGAGGCCGGCTGCGGAGGCGTTGTTCACGATCGAGCCACCGCCTCCGTGGAGCATCGCGCGAAGCTCGTACTTCATGCAGAGGAAGACCCCGCGGAGGTTGACCGCGTGGATTCGATCGAAGAGCTTCGCGTCGCACTCGTGCAGTCGCGCGGCTCCTCCAACTCCCGCGTTGTTGAATGCAGCATCGAGCCGACCGAACTCGCGCAGGGTTCGATCGACGAGGGCCTCGACGGCGGCTTCATCGGAGACATCGGTGGGAACGGCAAGACCGGTGCCCCCCGCCGCACGGACTTCGCGGGCGACCTCCTCGCAGGCTGCGGCGCGACGGGCCGCGATCACCACGCGGGCCCCCTCGGCGGCGAAGCGAAGCGCGGTGGCGCGACCGATGCCGGAGTTGCCACCGGTGACGATGACCACTGTGCCGTCGAACGCGCCAGGCATGAAGCGCACTGTACCGAGGCGGGTCGACGGTGACCGGGGCTGGCGCCATCGTGGTGGTCGCCCCGGGACCGACGGAGCCTCGCGTGCGGAACGGTCAACCCGGGAGCGGGCGAGGGTGGCCTGGGGCCGGATGGGGCCGGAACAGGAGGGAAGCGACGCCCCCATGGTCGGTCAGGGGGCGTCCTACACTCGGGCCATGCATTCCATCGCACGCGTGTCAGCAGTCGGTGTCCTCCTCACGATGGCAACCGCCTTGCGTTGCAACGCGCAAGGCATGGAACCGACGCTCGAGGAGCCGGCCGTCGCCGAGCCGGCTTTCACGATTCCTCCCTTTCGGATCGGCGCCGGGGCGCTCCAGCAGTTCAATGCAACGCTGGACAACGGCGGGCGCTACGGGGCGACTCATGTCTATGCGACGGCCGGCGCGGAGTTCGACCTCTCGGAGAGTCTCGAGCTTCGCATTCCCGCAGCCTTCGAGTTCAGCAGCTACCGATTCCGGGGCAGCGGGACCTTTGACTCCGCCCCATGGAGCGAGGTCTACGCGGTTGCGCTCGCCCCTCGACTCACATGGACGCTCTCGGAGCACTGGGCGATCACGGCAGGACCGGTCGTGGAGTTCACCGGCGAGCGCGAGGCTGACATTGGTGACTCCATCCAGTGGGGTGGACTCGGCGCCGTGCGCTATGCCTTCGATCGCGACCATGTCATCGGCCTCGGCCTGCTCGTTCTGACCCAGTTGGAAGACGATCCTCTCTTCCTTCCCGTCCCGCTGGTGGATTGGAAGCTCGGCGATGGCTGGCGCATCAGCAATGTGCGAGGGCCCGAGGCGAATCCGTTCGCCGGGCTCGAAGTGATCAAGTCGCTCGATGCAGGATGGGAAGTGGGTGCGGGCGCGGCGTATGTCACCCGGCGCTTTCGACTGAGCAATCGAGGCCCGGTGCCCGGGGGAGTGGGCAACGACAGTGGTGTGCCCCTGTTTGCGAGATTGACCTACAGGCCACACCCGGCGTTCCGCATCGACCTGATGGCGGGCGTCTCGGTGCTCAATCGCCTGACCCTCGACAATGCGCAGGGCGATCGCCTGACGGCGAGCGACGCCGATCCCGCGCCGCTCCTCGGCCTCTTTGCGTCGTTGCGCTTCTGAGAAGCGCTCGGGAAGGCGTGTCAGGATCGACGAATCCGATGGTCGACGACCACGAGCCGTCGCACTGCGGCACGCCGAAGTAGCGGCCTTGGTCGAATGGACCGTGACTGCGGCTCACCGCGCCTCGGCCGCGCCGTGCTCGCTGCCTGGCGCCGTGCCCTTGGCGCCGCCATGCGCCGCGCCATGGGGGCTGGCGGCGGTTGACGGCGGTGGTGCCAGATCGTCGCTGCCGATCGGCTTGGGGGCGCCGAAGAGCTTCTCCGAGAACCACTGGATGGCGGTGAAGAGAATCGGCGTGAAGATCAGGCCCAGGAAGGTGTTGCCGATCATCCCGAAGAAGACGCTCGTGCCGATCGCCTGGCGGCTCGCAGCGCCAGCGCCGATCGCGAAGACCAGCGGATACACGCCCATGATGAACGCAAACGCCGTCATGAGGATCGGTCGCATGCGCTGGCGGGAGGCAATGACGACGGACTCGGTGATGCTCATGCCCGACTCGCGATTCGCCTTGGCGAACTCCACGATGAGAATGGCGTTCTTGGCCCCCAGGCCGACGAGCAGCACCAGTCCGACCTGCGTGTAGATGTTGTTGTCCATGCCTCGCGCCATGAGACCGGCCATGGCGCCGAGCACCGCAAGCGGAATCGAGAGGATCACGGCCAGTGGCGTGAGCCAGCTCTCGTAGAGCGCGGCAAGGATCAGGTAGACGATCAGGAGCGCCATGCCGAAGACGATGATCGCCTGGTTGCCGACGAGCTTCTCCTGGTAGGAGAGCGCCGTCCACTCGAAGCTCATGCCGGGCGGCAGGATGTCCTGGGCCATGCTCTCGACGACCGCGAGCGCCTGGCCCGACGAGACCCCGGGAGCGGGCTGCCCCTGCACCACGGCGGCCGGGAAGAGGTTGTAGCGGATGACACGATCGGGTCCGAGTGTTTCCTCGATGGTCGCGAGAGTGCCCAGCGGCACCATGCGACCATCGGGCGTTCGCACCTCGAGCTTCTGCACATCTTCCGCGGTCATCCGGAACTGGCTGTCGGCCGAGAGCGTGACCTGCCATGTGCGACCGAAGAGATTGATGTCGTTGATGTAAGCGGAGCCGAGATACCCCGAGAGCGTCTGGAAGACATCGTTCAGGGGGATGCCGAGCTTCTTCACCTTCTCGCGATCGATGTCGGCGAAGAGCTGCGGCACCGCGGGACGGAAGGCGCTGTTCACACCGCGCAGCTTTGACTGCGCGTTGCCGTCGACGACGAAGCGCTGCACCACTTCGCCCATCGCTTCGCGGCCGAGGCCGCCGCGGTCCTGGAGACGCAGGTCGAAGCCCGACGCATTGCCCACGCCATCGACGGCCGGCAGTGAGAAGACGGGAATGATGGCGTCGGGAATCTTCGCGGTCTCGGCGGCAAGTTCCCGCAGGATCACATCGAGCGATCGGCCGGTCTTGGCCCGCTCCTCGAAGTCATCGAGTCCGATGAAGACGAGCGCGTAGTTGCTGCCGTTGTTGTTGATGAGCGAGAACCCCGGCAGAGTCGAGAAGTTGCGCACCCCCTCCGTGCGGGCGACGATCTCCTCCACCTTCTTCACGGCGGCCAGCGTCCGTTCCTGGCTCGCGGAGTCGGGAAGCCAGACCTCCACGAGCGCCAGACCGCGGTCCTCGGTCGGCACGAATGCCGTCGGAACCTGGGTGAAGCTCCACACCGTGGCGACCGATGCAAGCCCGAAGGTCGCGAGTGAAAAGGGCATGGCCGCCGGGTGAATCAGGAACTGGACGAGGCGGCCATAGGCGCCGGCGATGGCGTCAAACACCCTGTTGAAGGTGCGCGCAAACCAATCCTCCTTCTGGCCGGGCTTGTGCTCCTTGAGCAGGATTCCGCAGAGGGCGGGAGAGAGCGTGAGGGCGCAGACGGCGCTGAAGAAGGTGCTCACCGCGATGGTGAGGGCGAACTGCCGGAAGAGCTGCCCGCTGATGCCGGGAAGAAACGCGGTCGGCAGGAAGACGGCCATGAGCACCAGCGAGATGCTCACGACGGCACCCACCACCTCGTTCATGGCCTTCGCGGTCGCCTGCTTGCGAGGAAGGTGGGACTCCTTCATCACGCGCTCGACATTTTCGACCACCACGATTGCATCGTCGACCACGATGCCGATGGCCAGGATCATGCCGAAGAGAACGGGCAGGTTGACGGAGAAGCCGAGCAGCTTGGCGACGAAGAAGGTGCCGATGATGGACACCGGGATCGCCACGAGCGGAATGATGCTGGTCCGGATGCTGCCGAGGAACGCCACCACCACGATCAGAACGAGCACGACCGCTTCAAGGAAGGTGTGCTGCACCTCCTTGATGGCGCCGAGAACGAACTGTGAGGTGTCGTAGATGACATCGAAGCGCAGGCCTTCAGGGAGCTCGCCGCCTTTGCGCGCGAGCAGGGCGTTCACATCTTCGGCCACCTGCACGGCGTTTCCGCCGGGCGCCTGGTAGACCACCATGACGGCGGCCGGAACCTTCATGTAGCGGGCGAGGATGTCATACGACTTCCCGCCCAACTCGACGCGGGCCACATCCCTCAGGCGAACGATCCGGTTGCCCTCGGCGGCAACGATGATGTCCTCGAACTCCTCGACGGTTGAGAGGCGGCCCAGCGCTGAAATGTTGTATTGGAACGCCTGCCCCGACGGGATCGGCGGGCGACCGATCTGGCCGGCGGCGACCTGCACATTCTGTTCGTTGAGCGCCCGCATGACATCGGTCGTAGTGAGATTGCGGGCACGGAGACGCTCCGGATCGAGCCAGACCCGGATGCTGTAGTCCATTGCGGGGAAGATCTTCGCGTCACCGACGCCTGCAATGCGCTTCACCTCGTCGAAGACATTGATCGTGAGGTAGTTGGCGATGAAGAGATCGGAGTACATGCTCCGGGTCTTCTCGTCGTCCTTCGGCGCCAGCGCGAAGATCATCACGATGTTCGAGGACACCTTGTCCGTCGTGACCCCGTTGCGCTTGACCTCCTCGGGAAGCTTCGGCGTGGCGATGGCCACGCGGTTCTGCACGAGCACCGAGGCGATGTCAATGTTCGTCCCCAGCTCAAAGGTCACCTTCAGCGTGTACGAGCCGTCGCTCGCCGAGGTGCTCTCCATGTAGATCATCCCCGGCACGCCATTGACCTGCTGCTCGATCGGTGCGGCCACGGTGTCGGCCACCACCTGGGCGCTTGCACCGGGATAGGTCGTGGTGACCTGGATGACGGGCGGGGTGATGTCGGGATACTGCGCGACCGGAAGCGTCGGATAGCTCACCAGACCTGCCAGCAGGATCAGCAGGGAAATGACGATCGCGACGATCGGCCGTCGGATGAAGAAGGTGGTGCTCATGACGCTGCTGCGCCGTCCTTGATCTCGACCATCTTCGGGGTGACCTTGCTGCCCGGGCGCGCCTTCAGCACGCCGAGGACGATGACGCGGTCCGTCGGCTGAAGGCCGCTGGACACTTCGCGCAGCGACCCGCGACGCTCGCCCGCCGTCACGCGGCGCTGCTGGACCGTGTCGTTCGCGTCGATCACGAGGGCGTAGCGTCCAAGCTGGTCGGAAAGGAGTGCCGCATCGGGGACGAGGAGCGTCTCGTAGGTGGAGATCGGAAAGTGCATCGAAACGAAGATGCCGGGGACGAGCACATTCAAGGGGTTCTCGAAGACTCCTCGCACGCGAAGGGTGCCGGTCTCCTGATCGAGCTGCGGCGCGACATAGTTGACATGGCCGTCGAAGCGGTGCTGCTCGTGTCCGGGGATGGTGAGGTACACATCGCGCCATCGGCCGGGCGCGACCTCACCGGGTTGCAGTCCCTCCACCCGTTCGCCTGACTGCGAGATGATCTGCCGCACCATCAGGACATCCGCCTCGCTCACATCCACATTCACATAGACCGGATCGTCCTGCACGATGGTCGCAAGCAGGGTCGGGCCGTCGCGGCCGACCAGATTTCCGACATCGACATTGCTCTTGCTGATCCGGCCACCCATCGGCGCTCGAATCTCGCAGAAGTCGAGATCGAGCCGGGCGCTCGCCAGCGCCGCCTTGTCGGCGTCAAGCTGGGCGGCGATGGTGTCCCGCCGCGCCGCCTTGATGATCGCGTCAATGCGCGGACCGGCGTTCTGCGCGGCGAGGTCCTCGGCGAGCTTCGCGTCATTGATGGCACCCTCGAGCGACGCCTTGGTCGCCTCGACCTGCGCTGCAGCCCGGTTGACGGCCGCCTCGTATTGACGCTTGTCGATGACATAGAGCAGGTCGTCTTCCTTCACAAGCTGCCCTTCGCGGAAGTTCATCTGCTCCAGGAACCCCTGGACGCGAGCCCGGAGTTCGACCGTGGCCTTGGGAATGACCTGTCCCGTGTACCGCAGCTCCTTGGTCACCTCTTTCTGGATCGGAGCGGAGACATGCACTTCGGGTGGCGGAGGGGGCGCGTAGACATTCTGCTCCGACTCCCTTTCACAGGAGCCAAGGACGATGACCGCCGCCGCAAGAGGTCCGATCACGAGGCGTGGCCCCGTCACCCTGTTGGCTCGGCTCAAGGCGCCTCGTTTCAACGACTGCATCATGGGTTCACTCCCTTGGCGGACTCCGGCATCGGTGATGACTCGGGTGTGGCGCCCTCGCGCGGCGGGTTGACCTCGGCGCCTTCGAGGTCACTGCGAGGTCGCCGGAAGCCGAGATCGGAGCCGCGGGACCAGTCGGGACTCAGGACATCGCCCCAGTCGACGGTCTGTCGCATCCGCTCGATGGTGGCGGGATCGACCAGCTCCGAATCGCCGCGGATCTGCCAGCCTCCACCCATGCCGCGATAGGCGGCGATCGCGCCGAGAGCAATGCTCGCGCGCGCGTCAACAAGCAGGTCCTCCTGCTGAAGCTGGACTGTCTGGGCGTCATTGACCCGAATGAAGTCAACGGCACCGGCTCGATACTGGATGAGCGAGAGTTCGACACTGCGCTTCGCGGCGACCACGCTCTCGGCAAGCATGGTTGTGCGCTCGCGCGAACGGAGGAACCGGGAGAGGCCCGCCTCCACTTCGCCGGCAGCGCGCAGGACAGAATCCTGGTACGCAGCGGCCGCCTGTTCGTACACGGCGTCCTGCGCCCGGACGGCGCCGATGATGCGGCCGTAGTTCAGGATGGGCCAGTTGATTTCGAGACCGATGAACCCCTGGAAGGAGTTGCCGTCGAAGATGTTTCCGAGTTCGGGTGAACGGAGTCCGCGGTAGTTGCTGCTGGCAAAGCCGGTCAGACCGGCGATCGAGATGCGCGGCAGGAGCTCGGTCTCGGCGGCTCCGATGCGAGCGCTCTGGGCGGCGGCGAGGCGCTCCGCGGCTCGAACATCGGGGCGGCGGCGCAGGAGATCGGCTGGAACACCGATGGCGATCTGCGGGGGTGCCTCAGGAACCCTGGGGGGCGCACCACCGGGGGGCGTGAGCTCCTCGCTCAACTGGCTCGGCGCTCGACCAAGCAGGACGCACAGGGCAAGCGTCGTCTCGCGGATGGCGTTCTCGAGCACCGGGATCGTGGCCTCGGTGTTGAGAAGGGTCGCCTTCGCGGTCGACACATCGAGTTCAGAGACGGCGCCGGCGTCGAAACGGATTGTGGTGAGCTCGAGCGTGGCCCGCTGGAGGTCGGCGTTGGAGCGGGCGATGGCCACCCGCTCCTCGAAGGAGCGCAGCGCGACATAGGTTGCGGCGACCTCGGCGACGAGGCTGACCAGCACCTGGTCGTAGTCGGCCAGCGAGGCAAGAACCTCGGCGTCCGCCGCCTCGATGCCACGACGGAACTTGCCCCAGATGTCCAGCTCCCACACGGCCTGGAAGCCGACCTCGTTGAAACCGTACCAGCGATCACCTTCGCCGCCCGGAACATTCGCACTCAACTGGTTGCCGGCGATTCCCCCGAACGCCTCCTGCGTCTGCGGGAAGAAGCGACCCACCGCGATCCCTCGCCTTGCGCGAGCCTCCAGCACGCGCAGGCCGGCGGTGCGCAGCGTGAGATTCTCGCGATAGGCCTCCTCGATGAGCGCATCGAGCACGGGGTCGTTGAAGACCTGCCACCATTCGACATGGGCCTGCGACTCGAGCACCCCCGTTCCTTCGCCGGTGCGTTCAAGCCACTCCGCATTGACCTTCGTCTCCGGTGTTGCGTACTCGGGACCGATCATGCAGCCGCCGGCGAAGAGGGTGGCCACTGCCAGCACGGTGCTGCGCGTGACCGCGGTTCGTCCCACGGTGGCTACCGGGGACGAGCGCTGATCGCACCAGCCGGCGCCCCAACGGGGCGCTCGCAGGATGTTGTGGCTCGGGGCCCCGCGGGTCGGGGAACTGCGCGCGAACGCGTCGTGGGTACGCATGTCCTGGATCAAGGAGGGGGAAAGGGAGGTGGTCCGCGTCGATCAGTACTTTGAAGGAATGAACCGTCGGCCCTTCAACGAGGCCTGATCGTCATACGCGCCCTTGGTGGAGCGGTCGGGCAGATCGACCTTCTTGCGCTTGATCCGCGTGTACGGAATGACGCTCAGAAGATGAGCGATGCAGTTCAGGCAGGCGCGCTTCTTGTCATCGGAGGGCACGATGTGCCACGGGTTCTCGTCGGTGTCGGTCGCCTCAAGCATCCGGTCCCGCGCCCTCGAATAGTCGTACCAGCGGCGGCGCGAAGGAAGATCCATGGCGCTCAGTTTCCACTGGCGGAGCGGATCCTCGATGCGCGCCTCGAATCGTCGCTTCTGCTCCTTGTTGCTCACCTCGAGCCAGTACTTGATGACCCTGATCCCGGCGCTCTTGAAGTACCTCTCGACGATGGGACAGAGCGTGAGGAACCGCTCGCTCTCCTGCTTGCTGCAGAAGCCCATGACCACTTCAACGCCGGCGCGGTTGTACCAGCTCCGGTCGAAGATCACGATCTCCCCGGCGGCTGGAAAGTGCTGCATGTAGCGCTGCAGATAGAGCTGCGACTTCTCGCGGTCACTTGGCGCCGGGAGTGCGACCAGCCTGAAGCAGCGCGGGCTCACGCGCTCCATGATTCGTCGGATGATGCCGCCCTTGCCTGCGGCGTCTCGGCCTTCGAAGATCACAATGATGCGCTCACCGGTGGCCTTGACCCAGTCCTGCAGGAAGCAGAGTTCCACCTGGAGCTTCTTGAGCTCGCGTTCGAACTCGCGTGCCTTCATCCTGTCAGGCTTGTCGGGTTCGCTCTTCGTGGCGCGCTCCCCGGCTGTGGAGGTCTTCGTCGAAGGTGGCTTGGACGAGCTCTCGGCGTGCGACGATGTCTTCGATCGCCGCAGTTTGGCGGAGTGTGACATGTGATGTCCTGACCAAAGAGCACATCCACCGCCGTGGAGGTCGATCGATCAGGGCAACGATCTCGGTGCGCCGCCATCGATCGAGGACGCTGGTGGCGAGGCCGAGGGTGGTGGGCTGAGGGGAGCGTGGTCGGGCGCGGAGGTTTCAGGGGAGGGAGCGTCGGGGGGAAGCCCGAGGAAGTCATGCACCGCCGCATGAACGCTGGGGAACAGCGCGTCCTCCCCCACGATCGCAAGAACCCCGGTCCTGTGGAACATCTCCCGGAGCGGTCGGTTTGCGCGAGCGATGCGGAAGCTGATCCCGCGGTGCGAGAGGTCATGCGCCACGCGAACGAGCGCATCGGCGGCGGTCGAGTCGAACTCGGAGATCGCCTGCGCGTCGAGCACGAAGCATCGAGTAGGGGCGACGGAGCGATCGATGAGCGATCGCACGCGACCGACGAACCACTCGGCGTTTGCGAAGAAGAGCGGCGCGTAGACGCGATAGGCGATGACACCTGGTGCAGTCTGGCTGGTCGTCGGGTGATCGCCGCCGAGATCGTGGTAGCGTCGTCGTCCCGGAATCTCCTGGAGAACCGCATCCATCGGTCGCGTGAGGCGTCCGATCAGGTAGATGAGCGAAAGCCCAACGCCGATCAGGATGCCTTGGAGCACGCCGGCCACCAGCACACCGAGCAGCACCAGCAGGGCGAGAACGAACGCGCGCCAGCTGAAGCGAAGCAACTCCCGATACTGGTGCGGTTCGATGAGCCCGATGCCCGCGTAGATCAGGATCGATGCCAGCGCGACACTCGGCAGCTTCGCGAGCAGGGGAGTGAGAAAGAGAAGAAAGAGCAGCAGTCCGATGGCCGCCACAAGCCCCGAAAGCGGCGTGCGGCCTCCGGCGGCATCGTTCACCGTGGTGCGGGACTGGCTGGCGCCGATGGGAAAGCCCTGAACGAAGCCTGCGAGCAGGTTTCCTGCGCCGAGGGCGGTGATCTCCTGGTTCGCCCTGATGTTGTAGCCATTGCGTGCGGCGAACGCTCGTGCGAGCAGGACACCCTCCGGGACCATCAGGAGCGCCACGGCGAACGCGCCGGGAATGAGAAACTGGAGGTCGGAGACTCTGATCCACGGGACGGTGGGAACGGGGAGACCGGCGGGCACCTCTCCGACGAGATTCACGCCGCGCGCCTGCAGATCCATGGTGAACGAGAGCGCCAGTCCTGCAACGAAGACCACAAGTGCGGCGGGAATCCTCCGATCGATGAATCGAATCACGACCTGGAGGGCCACGAGGCCGAGTCCGAGCCATGTTGTGAGGCCGTGGAACTCCGGGTGTCGTCGAATGAGCTCACCGACGATGTCGAAGAAGTCCGACGACTCAAGCTTCAGGCCGAAGAACTTGCCCAACTGTGTCGACATCAGGATGAGCGCCGCACCGGTCATGTAGCCGACGAGAACGGGCTTCGATAGGAGGTCCGCCACCACGCCGGCGCGGAGCAGGGCGATCAGGAGGAGGATGGCTCCAGCGATGACGGCAAGGGCGGCCGCAAGCAGCGGTGCACGACTTGGATCGGCCGCCACCAGTGGC